>CAKKOZ010000096.1:41885-42951 GCA_919901335.1 Nitrospiria bacterium
TCCGCGGCGTCGAATCGCCCGGCCCCTCGAACCAAAAAACGGATCGCCGTCCTGTCGGACGAAATTCCCGACGCGGCCGGCGCGTTGTTCGCCCGCCTGAAAGTATTGCGAAAGCGTTTGGCGGATGAGAAGGGCCTTCCGGCCTACATCGTCTTCAGCGATGCGGTTCTGCTCGAAATGGCGGCGCTTCGCCCCTCCACGGAAGACGAATTTCTTCAAATCAGCGGGGTCGGGCCGAAGAAGCTCGCGCGATACGGGGCGATTTTCCTGGCCGAGTTAAGGCAGGGGGCCGGGGCTTGAATCGGGCGGTTTGCGATCGCGAACACTCCTGTAGTAATTCAGGCGTGGGGGCGGCATGCGGACGAAGGCCGGTGCGCGATAGAGTTTGCCCTTGCTTTTTAATTTTTTATATGTTACAAGAAAGCTCGTAAAAGTGGGTGCGGTTCCGCCCACTTTTTTCATTTGATGTGGTTTAGGATGGCTCAAGAAATTCAAGCGAATATTGACCGGATTCGGGACGTGGTGCTTCCCATACTCGATTCCATGGGGCTGGAGCTGGTTGATCTGGAGCTGTCCGGCCGTGGGAAAGGCAGCCATCTCCGGATTTTCATCGACAAGGCCGGCGGCATCCGGGTGGAGGATTGCGAGCTTGTGAGCCGGTATGTCGGCCATGCGCTGGATGTGGCGGACCCCCTCCCAAGCTCGTACGTTCTGGAAGTGTCATCTCCCGGACTGGACCGCCCGTTGCGAAAGGTGGGGGACTACCAACGCCATACGGGAAAATTGGTCCGGCTGAAGCTGGCCCACCCGCTGAACGGGGCATGGGTGATCATCGGGCGCTTGCAGGGCCTGCAAGGGGATCGTGTCGAGATTAAGGCGGATGACGGCGATCCGGTTCAGGTCGCCCTAACGGACATCGCCCATGCCCGACTCGAAGTCGAATGGTAGAGAATTAAGATAAGCGAGGATCAGGTTCTACCCGTTCATTTCAGCGAGCAACGCGAGCGAGAGGGGGAGGCTCCGACTGGCTTCGCCAGCGGAGGGGGCGACGTGAGCCCCTATAAAA
>CAKKOZ010000096.1:43051-59404 GCA_919901335.1 Nitrospiria bacterium
GACGTGAGCCCCTATAAAAAATAAGGAGGAAGGATTTCATGAATCGTGAGCTGCTGGCCGTGATCGAACAGATCGGTCGGGAAAAGGGAATTGATGGCCAGAAAATCGCCAGCGCGGTCGAGATGGCGGTGCAGACCGCGGCCAAAAAACGGTACGGCCCCGATGAGAATGTCCAGGTGCGGCTTGATCGCCAGACCGGGGAGATTGAGGTGGTCTCGTTGCGGACGGTGGTTGAGACGGTCACCAGTCCGAGACAGGAGATCTCGCTGGAGGAGGCCAAGGCGGTGGACAGCGGCGCCGAGCTGGGCGATGAGATCGGCCTGGTCCTGAAAACGGGAGATTTCGGCCGGATCGCCGCGCAGACGGCCAAACAGATCATTTTCCAGCGCGTCCGCGAGGCCGAGTGGGAGGCCGTTTACAAGGAATACTCGGGCCGCCAGGGCGCAATGGTCAACGGCATTGTCCTGGGGCAGGAGCGGCGGAATTATATCGTCGAAGTGGGCAAGACCGAGGCGCTGCTTCCGGCTTCGGAGCAGGCGCCGCGCGAGAACTACCGTCGCGGCGACCGCATCCGGGTGCTGCTTTTGGAAGTCAAGAAGTCGGCCAAGGGGCCGCAGGTCATCTTATCCCGCACCCATCCCAATTTCGTATCGGAGCTGTTCAAGCTGGAGGTGCCGGAGGTGGCCGAAAAGATCGTCGAG
Organism: Nitrospiria bacterium; assembly: GCA_919901335.1. Classification (GTDB taxonomy): domain Bacteria; phylum Nitrospirota; class Nitrospiria; order JACQBZ01; family JACQBZ01; genus JACQFA01. The sequence goes on from CAKKOZ010000096.1 coordinate 43,753, forward strand.
ATCAAGGGGATCGTCCGCGAACCCGGGGATCGGACCAAGATCGCGGTCTCATCCAAGGACTCGGCCGTGGACCCGGTCGGGGCCTGCGTGGGCGTCAAGGGTTCGCGTGTTCAGGCCGTGGTGCGTGAACTTCGCGGTGAGAAGATCGACATCATCGCATGGAACTCGGATCCGCGGGTCTTCATCGGCGAGGCCTTAAACCCCGCGGCCGTGGAGAAAGTCGGGATTGACGAAGAAAAGAAGACCGCTCTCGTCGTGGTCTCGGATCATCAACTCTCCCTGGCGATCGGGAAGAACGGCCAGAACGTTCGTCTGGCGGCCAAGCTGACCGGTTGGAAGATTGACATTATGGGTGAGAGCGAGTACGAGAAAGAGCGGGCGCAGGAGCGCGCCGAAGAAATCGAAGAGGCGATCACTCACGAACACCGGGCGCAGGCCGAGGCCAAGGCCAAACAGAAGGCCCGGGATGCCGAACGGGCCACCGCCGAAGCAGCCGCCGGCCAACCGGCCGGGGGCCCCGAAGGCGGAAGAAAGGAAGGCGCGGAAAAAGAAGACCGGCCGTTTGAACTTCCGGGAGTCGGGAAAAAACTGCTCGAGGTATTAACGGCGGGCGGTTTTGATTCGATCGAGAAGATCGCCGCGGCGACCAAGGAACAATTGATGGAGATGCCGAAGATCGGGGAGAAGACGGCCGAGAAGATTCTGTCGGCGGCTCAGGACCATCTGAAGGGTCATGAAACGAAGGCCGAGTCGCCGTCATCACCGGATGACTCAACCGAGTAGAGGAAACGTAGAATTGGAAAAGATGAAGGTATCTGAACTCGCCAAAAAAATAAAGGTCGGGACAAAAGAGCTGCTGGCCGAACTGAAGGCCCTGGGCAGCCGGGCCGCCAGTCCGTCCTCCCCCGTGGAGGATTCGGCCGTCAAACAGCTCCTTGAAAGATACAAGAAGCTGACGACCCCGGTAAAGCCCGGGGAGAAGCCGGCCGAGACGGCCGCTTCCCCCAAGACCAAACCCTCCAGGACCGCGGCGGCCGCAAAGCCCTCCAAAGCGGCCGTGCCGGTTAAAAAAATCGTCAAGCCGGCCCCAAAAATCGTGAAGCTAAAGAAAGCCGAGCCGGCTCCGCCACCCGAGCCCGAGAGAAAGGCACGTATTCTCATCAAGAAGAAAGCGGAGCCGATGCCGGAACCGGTCGCGGCCGCTCCCGCAGCGTCGCCCCTGCCGGAGGTGCAGACCGCCCTCGGACCATCGACCGCCGCGGTCCATCCGGCAGCACCGCCGCCCGCCGTGACCTTCGTGGCGGGAGCGGCGCCGCATCCCGCGTCCGAAGGAGTGACTCCCGCGGTTCCCGTCAAGGAAGCGGCCGCGGCGCCCTCATCGGCGACGGCACCTTCCGGTAAACGTAAACTTCTGAAGACCGATCTTTTCGAGTTGGCCAAGCAGGAGCTTTCCGATCGGTTAAAACAGCGCGGCAAGAAAGTTCGGAAGTCCAAGAAGACCAAAGTGAACCCCTTGGCGGACTATCAGTCCGACGTGAGCAACTGGCGGGACATTCGTCCGACGGGGCGTCGCGATGAAAAGTCCAGGCGGATGGCCGTGCCCGCAGGCGTTGCGGAGGTGACCAAGCCGCGTAAAAAAATGATCAAGCTCTCGGAAGGGCTTACGGTCAAGGATTACGCCGAACGGATCGGTCAGAAAAGCACGGAGGTGATCCGGAAGCTCATGGAGATCGGGACGATGGCGACGATCAATCAGCCGATGGATCTATCGGCCGGTGTTCTGATCGCCGAAGGGTACGGGCTGAAGGCCGAGGTGGTCCAGGGACAGACGGAAGAGGCGATGCTGTTGGGGGAGACCGCACCGGAAGGCGAAACACTTCAGCCGCGGCCACCGGTCGTTACGATCATGGGGCATGTGGATCATGGAAAGACCTCCCTTCTGGATGCGATTCGGTCCACCAAAGTCGCCGCCGGAGAGGCCGGAGGGATCACGCAACACATCGGGGCCTACACCGTGAAGGTAGGTGATCGAAAGGTCGCTTTCCTGGACACCCCGGGTCACGAGGCCTTCACTGCTATGCGTGCGCGCGGCGCGAAGGTGACGGATATCGTGGTGCTGGTGGTGGCGGCCGATGACGGTGTGATGCCCCAGACGATCGAGGCGATCAACCACGCCCGCGCGGCCAATGTCCCGATCATCGTCGCAATCAACAAGATCGACAAGCCGGAGGCAAACCAGGAACGGGTGAAGAGCGCCCTAGCCGAACACAATCTGATGTCGGAGGCCTGGGGCGGCCAGTCCATTTTCGTCGAGGTATCGGCCAAGAAAAAACTGAATCTGGATGCGCTGCTCGATATGATTCTACTTCAGGCCGATGTGTTGGAACTGAAGGCCGACCCAAAACGGTTGGCGAAGGGGATCGTCATCGAGGCCAAGATGGACAAGGGCCGCGGTCCGGTCGCCACGGTCCTGGTTCAGTCCGGGACCTTGGCTATCGGAGATGTTTTTGTGACCGGGACCTTCTTCGGTCGCGTCCGGGCCCTGATTGACGACGAGGGGAAAAAGGTTCTATCGGCCGGACCATCGCAGCCGGTGGAGGTGATCGGCATGCCGGGCGTGCCCCAGGCCGGTGATTCCTTTGTCGTGGTCCGAGAGGAACGGGTCGCCCGCGAGATTGCGACCGACCGTCTGCAAAAGGAACGGACGGCCAAGCTGGCGCTGCAACATCGCGTCACGCTCGAGGATCTTTACAACCAGATCAAGGCAGGCGTGGTCAAGGAGCTGAATCTGGTCTTGAGGGCGGATGTGCAGGGATCGGTCGAGGCTTTGAAGGAGTCCTTGATCAAGTTGAGCACGCCGGCCGTGAAGCTGAACGTGATCCACTTTGGCGTCGGGGGGATCACCGATACCGACGTCCTCCTGGCCAGCGCGTCCAACGCCACGATCATCGGCTTCAATGTCCGGCCGGAGGCCAAAGCGGCCGCGTTGGCGGAGCACGAAAAAGTGGATGTCCGGTCCTACACGATCATCTACGACGCGATCGGCGACATCCGCGCGGCGATGGAAGGGTTGCTGGAGCCGACCTTGAAGGAGCGGGTGACCGGCCGGGTCGAAGTGCGCCAGGCTTTCAATATCACGAAAGTGGGAACGATCGCCGGGGCCTATGTCACCGACGGGACGATCTCGCGGGCCGGCGCGGGCGTCCGTGTCCTGCGCGACAACGTGGTGATCTATACGGGAAAGCTGTCTTCCTTGAAGCGGTTTAAGGACGACGTGCGCGAGGTTCAGGCCGGTTATGAATGCGGGCTTGGCGTCGAGAATTTCAACGACATCAAAGTCGGGGACGTCATCGAAGCCTTCGTCATCGACAAAATCGCCGCAAAACTCTAACCTCATCTAGATACGTTATGATCGTCGGAATCTGCACCCTCGAGTTGTTTCTTCCGAATAACGGATCGCTCAAGGACAAACGACAGGTTCTCAAAAGCCTCAAAGACCGCGTGAAGCGGCGATTCAACGTCTCGATCGCCGAGGTGGACGATCAGGACCTCTGGCAGAAAACTGTTTTAGGGATCGCATGCGTCGGCAACCGGAAAGATCACGTCAATGAGGTGATGGACAAGGTGATCGGCGCGATCCGCGGGACGCCCAGCGTCGAGATCATGGATTATCGGCTGGAATTGCTATGAGACAGGATGCGGTTTGCCATGGCTGAATATAAACGGTCGTCACGGGTGGGGGATCAGATCCGGATGGAGATCGCCGAGACCCTCATGACGAGGGTCAAGGATCCCCGCATCGGATTTGTCACCGTCACCGCGGTTGACGTGTCGGATGATTTGCGGAACGCCAAGGTTTTTGTCAGCGTCCTGGGATCGGATGTCGGTCGGACCTTCGAGGGTCTGGATGCGGCCCGATCGTTCATCCGAAGCGAATTGGGCCGGAGACTCAATCTCCGGTTTGTGCCGGAACTGAGTTTTCATGAAGACCGCACGGCGGAGGAGGCCGCGAGGCTCACCAAGCTGATGGATGAGATGAAAGAGCCCCGCTCGTGAGGGAAAAAAAGATCCCTGCCCAGATTGTCCGTAGGGGTGGTTCGCGAACCGCCCCTACTCAAAGAACCGCCCTCGTCGTCTCACACGGCCCGTTCTGCCTGGACGGCATCGCGGCTGCGGCCTGTGTAGGACGGTTCTATGGGGAATCCAGTGTCACGCCCGTTTTTACCCATCCCTCCGATGTGGATCGAGTCATCGAGGAGGCGACGCGGGCTTCGAGCAAACCGCAGGACCTTTGGATTGCGGACATCACCTGGAAGCATCAAAAGACCGAGACGCTTTTTAAGGATCTGGTCCGTCAAGGCTGGAGAATTTTTTGGATCGACCACCACACGATTGCCATCGAGAAAGATGAGGCGGAGCTCCAGGCACTCGGTTTGACCGGCTGGGTCGCCACTAATCAGTTTTCGGCCGCACGGCTTCTGTACGATTATCTGATTTCGGCCGAGGATCTTTTGGGCAAGGCGCCGCTGGTTTTGAAACAATTTGAAAAAGTTGTTCGGTTGGCGGATGATAACGATCGGTGGGTGCACAAGCTTCGGGGCTCTCGGGAACTGGCCCTGACGGTCGCCGCGTTGGGTGGGACGGTTGCGTACCGGGAGCTCCTTCATCTCAATGCCGATCTCCGTTATTCACCCCGGATGGAAGAGGCCCACCGCGCGGCCCGCCGGGGTCTATCGGACAGCACCGCGCTGGCGATGAGAACCCGTTTGGAAAAGACGACGGACGACGGTCTTAAAATCGTGGCGGCGTTATGCAAAGGATACACCAGCGAGGTGGCGGAGGCCCTCCGTCAAGCGATGACGACGCATTCCGTCCGGAACGCGTCGCACGCGATTTTTCTTTTGTACAATCTGGAGGATCAGCGGATCAGCCTCAGAAAAACGCCGGCCTGCGAGGTGGATCTCGCGCGGCTGGCCGGGCGGTTCGGCGGCGGCGGACATCCAGCCGCGGCCGGTTTTGAACTGCCGGAAGCGCAGGGCTATCTGCAGAATTATCTGGCCGACCGATTGAAACAGGCGTTAACGGAGTAGCACCTACATGGACGGGTTTCTGAATATCAACAAGCCGGCGGAGTGGACCTCGCATGATGTCGTGGCCCGTCTTCGCATCCTCCTGAAGGTCAAAAAAGTCGGACATACCGGCACGCTCGATCCGGCGGCCACCGGCGTTCTGCCGATCTGTTTGGGGAAGGCCACCAAACTGGCCCGGCTCTTGACCGAGAGCGATAAGGAGTACCGCGCCGTCATGCGCCTCGGGGAGACGACGGATACGCAGGACGCCGACGGGAAAATTCTGGTCCGCCGTGCGGCCGATGGTTTGACGGAAGATCGCGTTCGTGACGTTCTCGTCTTGTTCCGCGGAGAAATTCAACAGATCCCGCCGATGTATTCCGCCGTCAAGATCAACGGGCAGCCGTTGTATAAGGCCGCGCGGGCCGGTCGCGAGGTGGAGCGGGCGGCGAGAACGGTGATCATTCACCGGCTTGATCTGATCCGAAGGGAGGGGAGCGACATCACGCTGGAGGTGACCTGTTCCAAGGGGACCTACATCCGGACGCTCTGCGCCGATGTCGGCGAGCGGCTGGGCGTCGGGGCCCATCTGCATCGTTTGGTTCGAACCCGCTCGGGTCCGTTCCGTATCGAGGAGGCGATGACGCTTTCCGAGGTCGAGACGGCCGTGCAGGAAGGCCGGATCCGGGAACGGCTGCTGTCGGCCGATCGGGTCTTGAAGGATTTCCCCAGCGTGAGCGTGACGCATCAGGGCGCCCGGCTGCTTCTTCACGGAACGCCGATCGGGCTGCAGGCGGTGGGGCGGCTGCCAAAAGAATTCAAGACAGGACAGTCGATTTTGGTGTACAATGTTGCCGGTGATTTAATCGCTCTTGCGGAGGCCCTGGTGGAACGGACGGACGCTCCCGATTCCGGTCCGGCCGGCAAAAGGGATCTGTTCAGATTGGACAAAGTCTTGGTGTCGGCGGACGATTAAATGGATCTTGAATGGGGAAAAACGAAACACACCTGCATGCTGCGAATCACAGCCGGCATGTTTAAGACAAGGAGGACAACGTCATGTTGGAGAAGCAGCAGAAACTCGAGGTCATGAAGAAGTTCGGTTCCCATCCGAATGACACGGGTTCGCCGGAAGTCCAGATCGCGCTGCTCAGCAGCCAGATTAATTCGCTGTCGGATCATTTTAAAACGCACAAGGAAGATCACCATTCGCGTCACGGTCTTCTCCGGATGGTCAGCCAGCGCCGGAAGTTGTTGAATTATCTCCAGCGCGAAGACGTGAACCGGTATAAGCAGATCATCGAGAAGCTCGGCATTCGCAAGTAGTTCTGACGGGGGACGGATTCAAAATCGGTCCCCTCTATGTTAAAGCTTGGGGAAAGGAGATAGGAAGGGATGCGCCTCCGCCGTGGTTCAGGCGCATGCCTCCCTACTTCCTGCCCCCGAGTCACCGCCCGGCCGGTTTGAAATTTCTAATCTCAAATTTCAAATCTCAAATCTGAGATTAAAAAAAGGGGGGGGTATTCCATGGTTCATCAAGTCGAGTTGGAAGTCAGGGGTAAACAGTTGGTATTGGAAACCGGCCGCATGGCCAAGCTGGCCGACGGCGCAGTGATGGCCCGGTACGGCGATACGGTGGTGCTGGCCACGGCCGTGGCCTCGAAGGTCGCACGGTCTGGCGTGGATTTTCTTCCGCTTACTGTTGATTTTCAGGAGAAGGCCTACGCGGCCGGGAAGATTCCCGGCGGCTTCTTCAAACGGGAAGGCCGTCCGTCCGAGCGGGAGATCCTGGGCAGTCGCCTGATTGACCGGCCGTTGCGGCCGCTCTTCCCCAAGGGGTTTTATTTCGACATACAGGTTATCGCCTCGGTTCTGTCGGCCGATCAGGGGAACGTTTCCGATCTGCTGGCGATCATCGCGTCGTCCGCGGCATTGACGATTTCAGATATCCCGCTTAAAGATCCGGTTGCCGCGGTCCGGATCGGTCGAATCGAAGGCCGTTTCGTCACGAACCCGTCGTTTGCCGAGATCGAGGCCAGTGATCTGAATCTGGTGGTGGCCGGAACGCAGGACGCCGTGATGATGGTGGAAGGCGGTGCTCTCGAGCTTTCGGAACAGACGATGATTGATGCAATCTCCCTGGCACACGCTGAGATCAAGAAAATCATCCAGGTCATTTTAAAGCTGCGGGAGCGGGTCGGAAAGCCGAAACGCGAGCCGGTCCAGAAAACGACGGATCCGTCGTTGGTCGAGTCGGTCAAGTCCAAGAGCCTCAAACAGATCGAGGAGGCCGTTTTGATTCCGAATAAGACGGCCCGCGAAGAGCGGCTTGACGCCGTTCGAAAAGGGGTCGCGGATCAGATCAACACGCCGGAGGCGAATCGCACACAGGAGATCACCGAGATCTTTAACGATCTGGAGCGGGATGCCGTCCGCCAGATGATCCTGACCCAGGGCATTCGAGCGGACGGGCGCGGCTGCTCCGCGATCCGGCCGATCACGTGCGAGGTCGGAATTCTCCCCCGAACGCACGGCTCCGCACTGTTCACGCGGGGCGAGACGCAGAGCCTAGCCGTGGTGACACTGGGGACGGCCGACGATGAACAGCGGATCGACGCGCTGGAAGGCGAGTCCAAAAAGACCTTCATGCTGCATTATAACTTTCCGCCGTTCTCGGTGGGCGAGGCCCGTCCGATGCGGGGGCCGGGCCGACGGGAAATCGGGCACGGGGCCCTGGCCGAACGGGCCTTGAGGCCGGTCATCCCGAGCCGGGAAGCCTTCCCCTACACGTTGCGGATCGTGTCGGACATTTTAGAATCGAACGGTTCTTCCTCCATGGCGACGGTCTGCGGCGGGACGCTGGCCCTGATGGACGCGGGCGTGCAAATCAAGGCCCCCGTGGCCGGCATTGCGATGGGCCTGATCAAGGAAGGATCGCAGACCGTGATTCTCTCGGACATTCTGGGACTGGAGGATCATCTGGGCGACATGGATTTCAAGGTGACCGGAACCCGTCAGGGGGTGACGGCCCTGCAGATGGACATGAAAATACCGGGCATTACGGAGTCGCTGTTCCGCGAGGCGCTGGAACAGGCCCGCGTCGGCCGGCTTCATATTCTGGACCGGATGGCCGAGTCCCTCGCGGCGCCGCGGGCGGAGCTTTCCTTGCTGGCGCCGCGGATCTTCACGATGCATGTGAAAAAGGATATGATCGGCAAGGTGATCGGACCGGGCGGCAAGGTCGTCCGGGGAATCGTCGAGGCGACCGGCGTGAAAATCGACATCGAGGACGACGGAACGATCCTGATCGCCTCTACCGATGCCGAGGCGGCCAAGAGGGCGATGGAGATGATCGGCAAGATTACCGAGGATGTCGAGGTCGGAAAGATCTATAAAGGCAAGGTGGTCAAGATCATGGATTTCGGCGCGTTTGTCGAGATTCTTCCGGGAGTGGACGGTCTGGTCCATATTTCCCAGCTGGCGGAGCATCGCGTGAACCGGGTTCAGGACGAGGTCAACGAGGGCGATGAGATCCTGGTGAAGGTTTTAGAGGTGGACAAGCAGGGGAAGATCCGCCTCAGCCGAAAAGATGTTATGAAGGCCGAGGCAGAAGGCAAGAAAGGGTAGAGCCCACGAACAAGCGGCCGTTTCACAAAGCGGTTTTGGACAACGGGATTCGGGTCGTGACGGAAGAGATCCCGTTCGTGAAGTCGGCCTCGCTTGGGATCTGGGTCGAGGTCGGGTCGCGCGACGAAGCGGATGCCGAGGCCGGGCTCTCCCACTTCATCGAGCACATGTTTTTCAAGGGCACGGCCCACCGGTCGGCCCGGCAGATCGCACAGGAGATGGACGGCCTGGGCGGTGAGCTCAACGCTTTCACCTCGCGCGAGGTCACGGCCTTCTACGCCAAGGTGGTTGATGAACATCTCCCTCGGGCGGTGGATCTCCTGTCGGATCTCTTCCGCCATTCCGTCTTCAGCCCCGTCGAGATCGAACGCGAGAAAAAAGTCGTCCTGGAAGAGATCAAGATGGTCGAGGACGACCCCGAAGACCTGGTCCACGATATTCATACCAAAAATGTATTTATCGGGAGCCCCCTCGGCCGTCCGATCCTGGGCGAAGTCAAGATCATCCGGGCCATCTCCCGCCGAAAAATCCTGGATTATTTAAGCCGCAAATACCTTCCCGATCGCATCGTCATTTCGGTGGCCGGACGGTTCAACCGGTTCGCGCTGATCCGGCAACTCAATCGGGCCTTCCGGACGTTTGGCCGCGCGTCCGACCGCGGACCATCCGAGCAGCCCCCGTACCCACATCGTGGGCATCCTCAATCGCCGGTGGCGGGCGGACGCCTTGTGATCCGTCGAAAAAAGCTCGAGCAGACGCATCTCTGTCTGGGACTCCCGGGGCTGCCGCTGACCCACAGCGACCGGTACGGGCTCTATGCCTTGAACACGCTGCTGGGCGGCGGGATGAGCTCGCGGCTGTTTCAGGAGGTCCGCGAGAAACGGGGTCTGGCCTACTCGATCTATTCGCATTTCGCCGGGTTCAAAGACACCGGCATGCTGACGGTGTATGCCGCCTCCAGTCCGAAGGTCGTCCGGCAGGTGTTGGCTGTAACGATCCGGGAACTTCGGCGGCTGCGGGAGCGCGGCATCCGAAGTGGTGAATTAAAGCGGGCCGTGAATCAAATAAAGGGGGGCACCCTGCTCAGCCTGGAGAGCACGAACAGTCGGATGAGCCGCCTGGCCAGGGATGAGATCTTGTTCGGGCGATTCTTCACACTCGATGAGACCCTCAGCGAGATCAATAAAGTTTCAAAACGGCAGATCCAGCGCTTGAGCGACCGATTGCTGGATACACAAAAGCTTTCCCTCACCGTTCTGGGGCCCGTCGCCTCGGATGTCCGTCCGTTTGAAGCCTTCCTGGCCGGCGGGTGAAAAGTTTTTCTATATGGATGCCTACCGTGACGGACGCGGACGGAACGCTTCGGAGACCTTCAATTTACGGTGAGAGACGCGGACGGTGTTGCGGCCGGCGTGCTTGGCCTCGTACAGCGCCTGGTCGGCCTGCTCGATGAGCTCAAACGCCGTGCCCGCATTCTCGGGGTAGGAGGCCAGGCCGATGCTGACGGTGAGCTTCTTATCCGGCTGCTTATGAGCCTCTTCAAATTGATGGGATTTGATCCTTCTTCGGAGGCGCTCCGAGACGATCTGGGCTTTGCGATGATCCGTATCGGGCATGACGATCGCAAATTCCTCGCCGCCGTAACGGGCCACGATATCCACCTCGCGGGTCACCTCTTTTAGTATCCGGCCCATTTCCTTCAGCACGTCGTTGCCCTTTAAATGTCCGTTCGTGTCGTTATAATGTTTGAAATAGTCGATGTCGATCATCATCAGGGAGAGCGACTGACGGGATCGATCGGCCCGGCTGATTTCGATATTCAACTGCTGCCGGAAGTGGCGATGATTGAAGAGGCCGGTCAATTCATCCGTGAGGGCCAGAAGCCGCGTTCTTTCCAGAAGCTCGGTTTTCTCGATCGCCATCGTGGCCATGGTGGAGAGAAGCAGCAGAAGCGAGACCTCGCGGGTGGTGTATCGGCGTGTCTTAAAATCGTCGACGTACAGAATGCCCATGATCCGACCCTCGGCTTTTAGAGGAGCGGCTATGAGGGAGCGGACTCCCTCGCCCCGCATGATGGGGTTATCGAACTTCGGATAACGTTTAACGTCCTGAATCGCCAGCGGCTCATCTTGATTCAAGATATGGCTGGTCAACCCGCCTTGTCGGATCTTCCACCGAATTTTGTTCGAGAACTGTTTGGAGAAGCCTTTCACGGCGGCGAGGTGCATCTCGCCCCGTTTTTCATCAAAGATGGTCAGGCTGCCGGCCGGTGTGTTCGTGAGATGGGTCGCATATTCGACGAGGGTGTTGTAAAGTTTTTCCGGATTTTCGCTGGCCGTGAGTTTTAAGCCAAGATCGTAGAGCGACTGGTACTCGATCAGAAGCCGCTCTATTTCTTCGCGGCTTTTGATTCGGGCCTCGATCATTTCCCACATGAACCGCGCGCTGTGTCCGCCGATGATCTCGGCCTGGGGGGCGACCTGCGCGATGTCCTTCTCAATCGAGGGATGGCCGGTGACATCCATCACGAGATCGGCTATGTTGTTCTTCAGAATCACCCGGTAATCGGCGGCGTGCGGGATCTTCAATCGTTTGGCCAGGACCATTCCCGGCGCCTTGGGGTTGAGATCGGCGATGCCGACGATCTTGACGGTGGGATCGTTGAACAAAAGCTCCACGAGCGCCTTGCCTCCCCGGCCTCCGCCGACAATGGCCAGTCGGACCCGGTTGTCTTTGGCGGGCCTTGTCTTTTCCCTCCCCGCTTTACTCGATCTTTCCAATTTTGACATCGGTTTTCTTCTTCAGTTCATGAAGGCGGTTGAGCGCCTCCAGCGGCGTGAGACGATCCACATCCATTTTCCGGAGTTCCTCGATAACGGGATGGATCGCCGGGTTAAAGAGGTTGGACTGAGCGGTGTTGTTTGCATCCGTGCCGGTCGCCGCGGCAGCCGACGGCCGATCCGCCGTCGAAGCCAGCCGGGGTTGACCGCACTCATTGAATTCTCCGTTTTCCAGGTTAGCCAGGATTTCCTTCGCCCGGCCAATGATCGCATGGGGTAGGCCGGCCAGTCGGGCCACCTGGATGCCGTAACTCCGATCGGTTCCGCCCGCCACGATTTTTCGCAGAAAGATGATCTCGTCGTTCCATTCGCGAACGGCGACATTGTAATTCTTTATTCCGGGAAAAGTCAAAGATAGCTCGGTGAGCTGGTGGTAATGGGTCGCGAAAAGCGTCCGCGCGCCTGATCGGGCCGGGTCGTGAAGGTATTCGGCCACGGCCCAGGCGATGCTGACGCCGTCGAAGGTGCTGGTGCCCCGGCCGATCTCATCCAGAAGGATCAGGCTCCGGGCGGTGGCCTGATGGAGGATGGCGGCCATCTCGGTCATCTCGACCATGAAGGTGCTCTGTCCGCCCATCAAATCATCCGAGGCCCCGATCCGGGTGAAGATCCGGTCCACCATCCCGATCCGGGCCTCCGCGGCCGGTACGAAACCGCCGATCTGGGCCAGAATCACGATCAGCGCCACCTGCCGCATGTAGGTGGACTTGCCGGCCATGTTGGGTCCGGTGATGATCAGCAGACGGTTGTCCTGCCGGTCGATGACGGCATCGTTCGGGATGAATCGGGCCCCTCGCGGCAGCATCCGCTCCAGCATCGGATGGCGGCCGTCGGTGATGCGGATCTCGTCGCCGTCGTGAACCTCCGGTTTGACGTAATGCTCCGTGGCCGCAATTTCGGCCAGCGCGGATAAAACGTCCAGAAGGGCGACCGACCGTGCCATGGCTTGAACGCGGGATGTTGCGGCCGCCGTCTCGGCCCGCAGCCGCTCGAAGATTTCGTATTCAAGACTCCGGCTGTGTTCCTCCGCCCCGAGCACCTTGGTCTCCAATTCTTTTAACTCGGGCGTGATGAACCGCTCGGCATTCACCAGTGTCTGCTTGCGGTGGTAATCCGGCGGCACGCGGGAGAGACGGGTCTTCGTGATCTCGATGTAATAGCCGAACACCTGGTTGTAGCGCACCTTGAGCGACTCGATCCCGGTCCGCTCACGCTCTTTCGCCTCCAGCGCCGAGATCCAGTTTTTCCCATCGCGGGCCATGACTCTCAGCTCATCCAGCGCCGGGTCGACCCCGTTCCGGATCAGTCCGCCGTCGCGCAGTCCCGGAGGCGGATCGTCCGCCAGCGTCTGATGGATGCGGGTCTGGAGGTCGCTGAGATCATCCCATTCGGCGCGGATGGATTCCAGTATGGAATTTGCGTCCGGCCCAGGGCCGGAGGGATCTTGTTCCGCCAGACATTTGTAGACGGACGGAAGCTGCGTGATTGAGTCCTTGAGTTGAACCAGGTCACGGGCGTTGGCCGTGCCGAGCGAGATCCGCCCGATGATCCGTTCCAGATCGGCGACTCCCTTCAGGATCAAGCGGAGACGGGCGCGCCGCGTCGTCTCGACCAGAAACGTTTCGATTGCGGACTGCCGCGCCCGGATCGTTTCGATATTCAGCAGCGGCTGGAGCAGCCAGTTCCGCAGCAGACGCGCGCCCATCGGCGTGAGGGTCCGGTCCAGCACCCAGAGCAGCGAGCCTTCCGGTCGGCCGTCAATCAGACGCCGGGTCAGCTCCAGATTCCGTTGCGCGATCGAGTCCAGAATGAGATGATCCGCCCGGCGGTATTGTTTTATTCGGTTTAAATGTCCCAGGGCCGTGAGCTGGGTCTCTTGGAGGTAGCGCAGAAGCGCGCCGGCGGCTGCAACAGCCATCGGGATCTCCTCGCAACCGAAACCGGCCAGGGACTGGAGATGAAAATGGTCTAGTAAAGCCCGACGGGCCAATCCGGGATCAAAGGCGGTCTCCGTAAACCGACAGAGCCGCGTTGAAGATATCGGCGCGGGTGTCTGTTTGTTCAGCCGGGTCTCAAACCGCGCCGATTTGGATTCGGCCACAAGGATCTCTTTGGGTTCCTGTCGGCTCAATTCGGACAGGAGCTCTTCTTCCGCGGCGGCGCCGTCGAACTGTGTCAGATTGAACTCTCCCGTAGACAGATCAACGAACGCCAGCCCGCATCCGATCTTGGAGAAGGCCACCGAGGCAAGGTAGTTGTTTTCATTGACGGACAGAAGTTCCGGCTCGATCAGCGTGCCCGGCGTGACAACCCGCACCACTTCGCGGCGGACCAGACCCTTGGCTTCACGGGGATCTTCAACCTGGTCGCAGATCGCGACGCTCTTTCCGGCACGAATCAGTTTGGCGATATAGGTTGCGGCGGCGTGATAGGGGATACCACAAAGAGGAACGGAGTCTTCCTTGGATTTATCGCGGGAGGTGAGCGCGATATCGAGAATCTTGGAGGCGATCACGGCGTCCTCGAAAAACATCTCGTAAAAATCGCCCACGCGGAAAAACAGGATGGCGTCCTTATGATGCCGCTTGATCTCCGTATACTGTTTCATGAGGGGCGTGAGGTCGGACATGATTTGTACCTGATCCTTTACAACTCTTCTCCTTCGGACGCGGCCGCACGGTTCTTGGAACTCATTGCGGGGTTCGGCGGGCGGAGATGCGCCATTTCTTCCTCCATGCGTTGCAGGGTCTTGCGTTGGCGCCTTAATTCCAGGCGTATCCGGATCCATTCCGGGAAAACCATCAGACCGGTCAGGAGCATTCCGATGATGAATGCGCCGGCGACGAGTTGATAGACCGGAATCGGCGGCGTAGCCAGACCAAAGAAATACTGGAGCGCCACCATCGGCCCGGTGTTCTTGACGACGATGGTGAAACCCAGCAGCAGTATCAGTATGAAGATCAGAGCGCGGATCATCGTTTCACCTTGATCTTCGCGGTTCTGGCCCGGCCGCGGGCCTTGGCCCTGTTCCGGACGGTCTGAAACAGCGGGAGAAGTTTGTCGTAACTGGATTCAAGATGCTCCGGGATGACGCGGGTGTCGGTCAGCACCGGCATGAAGTTGGTGTCGCCGTTCCATCGGGGAACGATATGGAGGTGGACGTGCGACTCGATTCCGGCGCCGGCCTCCCGTCCCTGATTGATCCCAAGATTGAAGGCGTCCGGCTTGTAGGCGAGCCGAAGAGCCTTCATGGCCCGTTGTGTCGTCCGCATCAGGTCCGCGAGCGTCGGCGGGTCGAGGTCCTCGATCGAGCCGACGTGCCGGTAGGGGGTGATCAGCAGATGTCCGTTGCTGTAGGGATACAGATTCATCATCACAAACGCATGCCGCCCGCGGTACAGTATCAGGTTGGACCGGTCATGCTTCTGTTTTGTTTTTACGCAAAAGATGCAGCCTTTGGGCTGACCGTTCTTCAGATAGGGCATGCGCCACGGCGCCCAGAGACGCTTCATTGGGACGCCCCGCCTCCGGACACCCGTCCGGTCAGGTTGAGTTCACGCATAATCATTTGCATATCTTCCCACACCCGTTTCTTCTCCTCCGGGTTGCGTAACAGGTAGGCCGGATGGAAGGTCGGCATGACCTTGATCCCGGCCGGGGAACCATCGGAGAATAAGATCGGTAGATTATGAAACCGTCCGCGAAGCTGCGAGATCTTCTGGCCGGTGCCCAGAAGCGTCTGGGCCGCAAAGGTTCCCAGCGCGCAGATCACTTTCGGCCTCAGGGTCTCGATTTGTCGCTGGATAAAAGGGGAGCAGGACGCGATCTCATCCGGTTCCGGATTGCGGTTGCCGGGCGGGCGGCATTTGATGATGTTTACGATATAAACATCTTCCCGCTTGAGTTCCATCGCCTCGATGATTCGGGTGAGAAGCTGTCCGGCCTTCCCGACAAAGGGCAGGGCCTGACGGTCTTCCTCTTCGCCCGGGGCCTCGCCCACGAACATCAGGTCGGCTTCCGAATCGCCCGTTCCGAACACGAGATGGGTCCGGCCGGAATGGAGCTTGCACCGCGTGCAGTCGCCGATCTCAGCGCGAAGGGCGGCGAGCGCGGCGG
>CAKKOZ010000097.1 GCA_919901335.1 Nitrospiria bacterium
GAATTCGCCGAGAGAATCCCACCGCAAATGCCCTTCTTGCTGAAGCTGCTGGACATGTTTGGGGGCCGAGCCCCCCGCCCCGGTCTCAAACAGTCCGCCGCCATTCATCAAGGGGACGATCGACAGCATTTTTGCGCTGGTTCCAATTTCAAGAATCGGGAACAGGTCCGTGAGGTAGTCCCGCAAGACGTTTCCCGTTACGGAAATCGTATCCGTTCCCTCTTTCATCCGTTCCAGTGAGAACCGTGTGGCTTCGACGGGAGACAGAATACGGATATCCAAACCCTTCGTATCGTGATTGGGCAAATAGCGTTTGACTTTTTCGATGAGCTGCGCGTCATGGGCCCTGTCTTTGTTCAGCCAGAACACCGCGGGTGATCCGGTGGCTTTTGCGCGATTAACGGCCAGCTTGACCCAATCCTGAATCGGCGCATCCTTGACCTGGCACATCCGCCAGATATCCCCTTCTTCCACCGTGTGTTCAAGTAAAGTCTGCCCCGACGCGGTGACCACACGAATCGTGCCATGGCCCGGCACTTTAAAGGTCTTGTCATGCGATCCGTATTCCTCCGCTGCTTGCGCCATCAGGCCCACGTTGGGAACGCTGCCCATGGTTCGCGGATCAAAGGCGCCGTGTTTTTTACAGAATTCGATGACTTCCTGGTAGACCGGGGCGTAACTGCTGTCGGGGATGACGGCCTTGGTATCGTGAAGCTTGCCGTCGGGACCCCACATCTGCCCCGAGTCACGAATCATCGGAGGCATGGAGGCATCGATAATCATATCGCTGGGCACATGCAAATTCGTGATGCCTTTCTCGGAATTTACCATCGCCAATTCAGGCCGGATCTTATATGCGGCCTGAATGTCCGCCTCGATGGCCGCGCGTTGATCATCCGGCAAGGCCTTGATTTTCGCGTACAGGTCACCCAAGCCGTTATCGGGATCGACGCCCAGCTTTCCAAGCGCGGCTTTGTGTTTTTCAAACACGTCTTTAAAATACACGGACACGGCATGACCAAAAACCTTGGGGTCCG
>CAKKOZ010000098.1 GCA_919901335.1 Nitrospiria bacterium
ATCCCGCTGATCACGACGAGCAGCGCGCCGATAAGAAATCCCGGCGTGGCCGGTTCGGACAAAAGCCAGATTCCCATTCCGCTTCCCACGACCGCGCCGAACATGGACAGGACGCTTCCCTCGGCCGTCGTGGTGTACCGGTAGGCATGGGTCATCCAGACCTGTCCCATCATCGAGAAGACGACGACCCCGGCGAGTGGTCCCAGACTTTCGACCGGCGGGAGTGTCCAGCGGCCGATTACCAGAGGAAGGCTTAAGGCCATCCCGGCGATGTTGAAGTAGTGAAAAATCGTCCAGGCCGAGTCGGTCTTCCGCGATTCCTTTAATGACACGATCGCACCGCCCACCGTTATTCCCGAAGCGATCCCCATCAGATCGCCCCAGATCAGCCGGTCAAACGATGGATCCACGATCAGATAAATTCCGGCGAAGGAGGCGAGCAGGGGGATCAAAAGCCGGACCGTGAACGCCGAGCCCTGCATCCATTGGGCGTAGAGGCTGGCGAAGATGGGATAGGTGTAAAGCAGGACCATGGCGTTGCTCAAACGGGTCGCGGCGATGGCATAGAAATAGAGCAGGCTGCCGATCCCACCCAGTATGCCGCGTGCAAAGACCTGCCGCCGGTTGACCAGGCGGATCTCGATCCAGCCGGCGGCCATGGCGGCGCGGACGACCAGATAGCTCGCCAGAGATCGCAGGAAGGCGATCTCGGCCGCGCCGGTATATTCCGAGGCGAGTTTAACGCAATAGGCCTGGATCCCGATGCAGGCCGCGGCGAGAAGCATCAGGATCATTCCGGAGCGATGGGTCATGGAAGGGTTAGCCTACAGAGGCGGAGCGGTTCTGTCAATGTCCATGCCATTCCCGTCTTGACACTGCCGGGGGCATCGGATAAGATGGCCGTGATTTTAAAAGGAGAAAGCCGTGAGCCGTTTTCAGTCGTTTTTTCATGTGTTAATCCTGTCGGTCGCCGTTGCCATGCCGACGGCCTGCGGTTCGAAATCGCCCTCAGCGAATCCGTCACCCAACCCGTCCGCCGGTGCACAGCTTTCCGTTCCTCAAGCGCAGGGCGATGCGCCATTTTTAAAAAAACAGGCGGCCGCAGAACAGACTCCATCGGGGCGCGACCCCTTGATGGAGCAAGGGGCAAAATTTATGGCGGTCGTGAATCAGTATAAGCAGCGCATCGAGAAAAACCCCAAAGATCAAGACGCGCTGATGTTCATGGGCAACGCGAATTACGACATCAACCGGTTTGAGCAGGCGAAAGAGTATTACAAACGCTATCTGGAGATCGACCCGACGCATCCGGGGGTCCGGACCGATTTGGCCACGAGCTATTACCAGACCAAGGATGTTGACGCGGCCGTGCGCGAATTAAAAACCGTTCTGGCCCGGACGCCGGAGCATGAAGCGGCGCTCTATAACCTCGGCCTGATCCTCCGTCAGGAGAAGAACGACAACCCGGGCGCGGTCAAGGCCTGGGAGATGTTGTTGAAGGCCCATCCGAACCACCCGAAGGCCGTGGAGGTCCGAAAGCAGATCGCCGAGATGAAAAAGAAGTCGTAGGGGAACGCGATGCGGCTTTGGGTCATTCTGGTTTTGATTTTTGTTCTCTATCTCGCGGTGAAGGTGCTGGTCGGTTTTACCTATCTGTCGAACCAGCGACGAAAACGGCGGGAGGAGTTGGGAGGGGAGATGGTCCGCGATCCGGTCTGTGAAACTTACATTCCCAGGACCACGGCCCTTGTAAAATATTCGGACGGGCAAACGGTCTATTTCTGCAGTCAACTGTGCGTCGATGCCTATCTGAAAAAGAGCGGATAACGTAAGAAAGGAGCCGGTTCGCGGCTAAGTCGCGAGAGGCTCGGGGTGTGGGGGCATCGGAGGACCAGCCGTTTTGTTCTTCCGCACGGGCCCCCACATAGAATAGGAGAGCGTCATGAAATTTTTTCTGGATACCGCCAACGTCAAGGAAATACAGGAAGCCGCCGCCATGGGGGTGCTGGACGGCGTGACCACGAACCCGTCGCTGGTGTCGAAGGAAGGCCGCCCGTTTCGCGCGATTCTGGAGGAGATCTGCAGGATCGTTGACGGGCCGGTCAGCGCCGAAGTGGTCAGCGTCGAGATGGAGGGGATGCTCAAGGAAGGCCGCGAGTTGGCCAAGATCCACAAGAACATCGTGGTCAAGCTCCCGACCATTCTGGAAGGTCTGAAGGCCTGCAAGCGATTGACGGGCGAAGGCATCCGCGTCAACATGACCCTGGTTTTCTCACCCTCGCAGGCGCTGCTCACGGCCAAGGCCGGGGCGACCTTCATGAGCCCGTTCATCGGTCGGCTGGATGACATCAGCCAGTCCGGGATCGAGGTTATTCGACAAATCAAGACGATCTACGACCATTACGGCTACGCGACCGAGATCTTGGCCGCCAGTATCCGTCATCCCATGCATGTCGTCGAGGCCGCGCTGGCCGGCGCGCATGTCGCCACGATGCCTCTTTCCGTGATCCAGCAACTGATCAAGCATCCCCTGACCGACGCGGGTCTGAAAAAATTCCTCGCCGATTGGGAACGCGTTCCGCGCTGATGCGGTCCGAAATAGGCCCTCTGGCAAGGCGCGCCGTGACCCTACTCGATTTTGTTTTTGGCGCGCTTGCGGTCGTGCTCGGACAGGAGTTTTTTGCGTAGACGGATCGACGCCGGCGTCACCTCGACCAGTTCATCGTCCGCGATGAACTCGATTGCCTGCTCCAGCGTCGGCCTATGCGGCGGCGTGAGGGCGATCGCCTCTTCGGCGCTGGTGGAGCGGATGTTCGTGAGGTGTTTCTTTTTGCAAAGGTTCACCACGATATCGCCCTCGCGCGAATTCTCGCCCACGATCATCCCTTCGTACAGTTTATCGCCCGGGCTGATGAAGAGCGTGCCGCGCTCCTGAATATTGTACATCGTGTAGGGGACGGCATCGCCTTCCTCCATTGAGACCAGGACGCCGCGGTTGCGCGAAGGGATCTCGCCGCGATAGGGCTGGTAATCCAGGAACATCTGGTTTATGATGCCCGTCCCTTTGGTGTCGGTCAGGAACTCGCTGCGGTAGCCGAACAGCCCCCGGGCCGGGATTTCAAACAGAAGATGGACCCAGCCGTTGCCGTGGTTCACCATGTTCTTCAGCTCGGCCCGTCGGGGTCCCAACCGTTCCATCACGATTCCGACGTACGGCTCTTCAATATCGAGGTAGACCTGCTCGATCGGCTCCAGGCGCTGTCCGTTAACCTCCTTGAAAATCACCTCCGGCCGCGAGACCGCCAGTTCATACCCTTCGCGGCGCATGTTCTCGATCAGAATGGACAGATGCAGCTCGCCCCGGCCCGAGACGCGGAAGACATCGGTGCTGTCGGTCTCTTCCACGCGCAGTGCGACGTTTGAGCGCAGTTCATTGAAAAGGCGCTCGCGGAGGTTCCGGGAGGTGACCAGCTTCCCTTCACGGCCGACGTAGGGGGAGGTGTTGACCATGAACAGCATCGAGATGGTCGGCTCGCCGATCGACAGCGCCGGCAGCGGCTCGGGACGCTCGACATCCGCGACGGTATCGCCGATCTGGATATTTCCCAGTCCGGCGAGGGCCACGATGTCGCCGCCGCGGGCTTCATTGATCTCGACCCGTTTTAATCCCTCGAAGCCCAGCAGGCGGGTGATCTTTCCCGTTTCGACATGACCGTCCGGCCGGACGGTCGCCACGACCTCCTGCGTCCTGATCTTTCCCCGGACGACGCGCCCCAGGCCGATCCGGCCGATGTAGTTATCGTAATCCAGCATCGTGATCTGGAGCTGGAGCGGGGCGCTCTCATCGGCGGGCGGCGGCGGAATTTTGGACAGGATCGTCTCGAACAGGGGGATCAGATCGGTATTCGGATCCTCCAGCGTGTATTTCGCCACGCCGGTCTTGGCCGAGGCGTATACGACCGGGAAGTCCATCTGCTCGTCCGTGGCGTTCAATTCCATGAACAGGTCGAAGACGAGATTTAGAACCTCGACCGGCCGCGCGTCGGCTCGATCAATCTTGTTGATCACGACGATCGGCTTGAGGTTGAATCCCAGCGCCTTCCGCAGGACGAACCGCGTCTGGGGCATCGGGCCCTCAAAGGCGTCCACGACGAGGAGGACGCCATCCACCATCGTCATGATCCGCTCCACCTCGCCGGAGAAGTCGGCGTGGCCGGGGGTGTCCACGATATTGATCTTGTAGTCTTTATATCGGATGGCGGTGTTCTTGGCCAGGATCGTGATGCCGCGCTCCTGTTCGAGAGCGTTCGAATCCATGATCCGCTCGCCCATGATTTCGTGAGCCTTAAAGGCGCCGCCCTGCTGGAGCATGCGGTCGACCAGGGTCGTCTTTCCGTGATCCACATGGGCGATGATCGCGATATTCCGAAGGTCGATGCGGTGCGTCATAACGGTCATGTTATTTTAAATCCTTTTTCGGTTAAAGCGTCGGAGAACAAAAAGCCCCAAGCGGACTTGGGGTCGGTCGTCATCATAACAGGTTGCGGCGCTGACGTCAAGGCTCGGTCTGAATCGCAAACGGCTCACGGTCTGCCCGGACGCCGTCACGGAACTCAACGAAGGTCCTTTTTTATTTGCAATCATGACGGGTTTCCCTTAAAATGCATCGAAATATTTTTTAGATTGAACGGAGGTTGGATGAAACAAGTTCCGGGGGTCGTTGTCGGGTGTTTGGCCGTTGTGATTCTGATGGCGGGTTGTCAAAACAAGGAGAGCCCTCCTCCTCAACCCCAGGCCTCACCGCCGTCCGCGCCGCAACCCGCCATGCCGACGGACATCCCTCCCATTTCGGGTGCGGCACCGACCGTGATCCCGGAAGCCCTGAGGGGAAAATGGACGGCCGTCAAGCTCCGGGTGGAAGACAAAAAGGCGGGCCAATCACAAGAGTATGTCGTGAATTTGGGGGGGGAGTTGGCGATTCCGTCATCCTCCCTGGTGGTGAAGGCGGAGGAATTCCTGCCGGATCTCAAGATCGAAGGGATGACGTTTACGACGGCCTCCAGCGAGCTGAACAACCCCGCCGTTCATGTGAGAATCCTGGACAACGGGAAAGAGGTCTTTAATGGATGGCTGTTCCAGCTCTTTCCAGCGGTGCATCCGTTTCAGCACGAGCGGTTTAATATCATCCTGCGCGACAGCGTGGCCGCCTCGTAGGGGTGAACGGCCGTTCGCCCGTACATTAAATGAACGACCATCGCGCCCATAGCTCAGCTGGATAGAGCGTCTGACTACGAATCAGAAGGCCGGGGGTTCAAATCCCTCTGGGCGCAAGA
>CAKKOZ010000099.1 GCA_919901335.1 Nitrospiria bacterium
ACGGCTTTGTCAGTAGGGATCTACCCCGAGAGCAAAGCGAGCGAGAGGGGGAGGCGACTATCGTACTCCGCAAACTCTTCGAATTTGCTTCGCGCTGCGGGTGAACCGCAGCTTGACCCGGCTTTGCCGGTGAGCGAGGATCGGGCTTTGCCCGTCCGAGCGCGGGGTGTGGGGGCATCGGAGGAGCGAAGCCCGCACGGGCCCCCACAGATAATGGCGGCGACGTGAGCCCCTATAATAAATGCGGGTAAAAAAATGAAAGTGCGATCATCGGTAAAGGCGATCTGTGCAAAATGCAAGGTCATTCGACGCAAGGGCGTGGTCCGCGTCATCTGCACCAATCGCCGTCACAAACAGCGCCAAGGATAGTTATAGAGAAATCAATATCGATCCCGTAGATAAGTAAGCGAGGATCAGGCTTTGCCTGTCCGAGCGCGGGGTGTGGGGGCATCGGAGGACCTGCGGTTCTGTTCATCCGCACGGGCCCCCGCTTAGGAAAGGAGGAAACGTGGCGAGAATCGCGGGTGTGGATCTTCCAAGAGAAAAGAGAGTGGTCGTGGGCTTGACCTATATTTTTGGAATCGGCCAGTCGGCTTCGATGAAGATCCTCAAAAAGGCGGGAGTGAATCAGGATAAACGGGTGAAAGATCTGAAAGAAGACGAAATCGTCGTGCTCCGGGACATCATTGAGCGGGACTATAAAGTCGAAGGCGATCTTCGTAAAGAAGTGTCCATGGGGATCAAGCGGCTGATGGACATCGGAAGCTACCGAGGCTTGCGGCACCGGAAGGGATTGCCGGTTCGAGGGCAGCGGACGAAAACCAACGCGCGCACTCGAAAGGGTCCCAAACGGTCCGTCGGTATTAAACGTAAGAGCGAAGCAACGGCTTAAAGCGAGCGACTGGCTCTGCCGGCGCGAGCACGGGGGTGGGGGCATCGGAGGATGTCCCGATAGGACACCGCACGGGCCCCAACTAACAATGAGGTAATACATGGGAAATAAAAAAGGGAAAAAACGCGAAAAGAAGATGGTCCAGATCGGGATTGCACACATCCTGGCGTCTTTTAATAATACGATTGTGACCATGACCGATATGAACGGAAATGTTGTGGTGTGGTCCAGCGCCGGGAATCAGGGTTTCAAAGGCTCCAGGAAAAGCACCCCCTTTGCCGCGCAGCGGGCGGGCGAGGTGGCCGCCAAGAAGGCAATGGAGCACGGCATGCGGCAGGTTGACGTGTATGTCAAAGGTCCCGGATCCGGCAGGGAGTCGGCGATTCGGGCGTTGCAGGCGGCTGGATTGAAGATCAATCTGATTAAAGACGTAACGCCTGTCCCGCATAACGGATGTCGGCCGCCCAAGCGGCGACGGGTATAACACCATAAGGAGGAAGACACGACGTGGGACGATATATCGGATCAGTTTGTCGGTTGTGCCGGCGGGAAGGAAATAAATTGTTTCTGAAGGGAAGCCGGTGTTATACGGAGAAATGCGCCATTGAGCGACGGAACTATTCACCGGGTCAACACGGCCAGGCACGCCCCCGGATATCCGAATATCAAACCCAGCTGCGGGAGAAACAAAAGCTTAAGCGGATCTATGGACTTCTGGAGCGCCAGTTCCGCGGGTATTTCGAGAAGGCGGCTCGTAAAAAAGGCATCACGGGAGAAAATCTTCTTCAGATGCTCGAGAGGAGACTGGACAACATCGTGTATCGAATGGGTTTCTGTTCGTCCCGGAAGGAAGCCCGGCAGATGGTGAACCACGGACATTTCCTGGTTAATGGGCGGAAGGTGGACGTGGCTTCTTTTCTTGTCAAAAACGATGATGTGGTTGAACTCAAACCGGCCAGCCGGGAGTTGGCTCAGATCCAGACCTATCTGACGGCAGCGGAGGGGAGAGGCATTCCTCAATGGCTGGAACTGGACAAGGCTAATTTTAAGGGACGGGTTAAAGCCATTCCGACCAAGGAAGAATTGGCGATGCCGGTGAATGAGCGATTGGTGGTGGAACTCTATTCCAGGTAAGCATCTTCTTGTTCCTGGATGATTCGAAAAGCGGAAGGATTTCTGTTTTCGTCCATAAGGAGGACGTATGATTATTCGAACCAAAGACTTCCAGATTCCCAAAAAACTGGAAATGGAAACAGAAACATTAACTTCGACCTACGGAAAATTTCATGCGGAGCCGTTTGAGCGCGGTTTTGGAACAACCATCGGCAATTCCCTGAGGAGGATTTTACTTTCTTCCATCGCCGGTGCCGCCGTGACCTCCGTAAAAATTGAGGGGGTCCTGCATGAGTTTTCGACCCTTCCGGGGGTTAAAGAAGACGTCACGGATATTATCCTGAATATCAAGAACCTTCGCTTAAAACTGCACACGGACCGGCCGAAGACCGTCCGGCTTAGAAAAAAGGGGCCGGGGGAAGCTAGGGCCAAGGATATCATCCACGATGCGGATGTGGAGGTTATGAACCCGGATCTTCATATCGCAACACTGGATAAGGAAGCAAATCTGGATATCGAAATGGTCATCCGCATCGGGAGCGGCTACATGCCGGCCGAGCGGAACAAGGAGGAGGGGATGCCGATCGGTATGATCCCCGTGGATTCCATTTTCACCCCCGTCAAGAAAGTTAATTTCACGATCGAAAACGCGCGGGTGGGACGGATCACCGATTATGATAAATTGATCATGGAGATCTGGACGGACGGCGGCGTTAAACCGGACGATGCCTTGGCGTACGCCGCTAAGATTCTGAAGGATCATCTTGCGATTTTCATTAATTTTGATGAGACGATCGAGCCGGCGCAGGAACAGGTTGAGGACAAGAAGACCGAGTTCAACAAACATCTTTTACGGAGCGTGCATGAGCTTGAACTCTCCGTCCGCGCGGCCAACTGCTTGAAAAACGCGAACATCAAAACGATCGGCGATCTGGTTCAGCGGACGGAGTCCGAAATGCTTCGGACAAAAAATTTCGGGCGGAAGTCGCTCAATGAAATAAAGGAAATCTTGACTGACATGGGGCTGTCCCTGGGCATGAAGGTGGGTTCCCATACGTCCGGCGAAGGCGCCGGGAAAGAGGAGTAAAGCCGATATGCGTCACAAAAAACGCGGACGACAACTGGGGCGGGATACGGATCACCGCCGAGCCCTTTTCCGAAATCTGGTCACCTCGCTGTTCGAACATGAACGGATTGAGACGACCGCGGCCAAGGCCAAAGAGATTCGGGGGATCGCGGATAAAATGATTACCCTTGGAAAACAGGGAAATCTTGCGGCTCGGAGACGGGCGGCGGCCTACTTGATGAACCCGGAGACCGTCTCGAAATTGTTTGCTGAAATTGCGCCCCGGTTCAACCAACGCCCGGGAGGGTATACGCGTCTTATTCGAACGCGCGTCCGAATTGGGGATGGGGCCAAAATGGCCGTGGTGGAATTGGTCGTGCAGGGTCAACTGAATAAACCCAAGAAGACCGAGAAGCCCAGAGAGGCGCCGGAAAAGAGCCCCTGAGTTTGTTCCCCGCTTCTGTTTGGCGGCTCCTGATCGTCCGGGAGCCGCTGAACTTTTCCCGTCCGATTTTTCCCATTCTCTGACCCAGCCTATCTTCCCGCCGAGTTTCGGGTGGATCGGGTACGCTTTACTCAAATCATTCTGTGTGTTATAGTGTGTGTGCGATGGATACGGTGAAATTCCCAAAGGTAATTCTGTTGACCTTGATCGGAATCCTCTTGGTGCTGTTGGTTTGGGTCTTATCGGTTGGGATCGAGCGCCATGCCGTTTTGCCTTCCTCAAGAGGACTGATCGGCAAAGCGGATATCGAAATGGACCGGTTCTCTCTAAAACAGATCCGTAATGGTTTAGTGGAATGGAATATCAAAGCCGATCGGGCGGAACTGTTTGAAGAACGACACGAGGTTTCTCTGAGTGCCCTGCAGGCAACCTTGCGGACGGCCGAAGGGCTCCGCGTGAGTTTTTCAGGAGACCGGGGTCTTTTCAATACCGGAACGCGTGACTTCGGAATCAAACAGAACGACGGCGATTTGGATGTATCCATGAATAACGGCTACACCATCCAAGCCCCCTCCTTGACCTGGAAGGACCGGCAACGGGAAATCGTATCGGAACAACCGATCCGGATCATCGGTCAAGGACTTCGGATTCGCGGCGATCACCTGATTGTAAAACCAGAAAATCAGCAATTGACGGTCAGTGGAGATGTCCATGTTACGACGGAGCCTTAGTGGCATCCTGCTGGCCGTGGGTGTTTTTTTTTAAATTCCTCACCTCTTTATTCAACGGAGACGACTCCGCACGCCCAACCGCTTTCCATCAGCTCAAAAGCCATGACGGTAAGAAACCTTGAACAGCAGGCCATTTTTGAGGGTGATGTGGTGATGAAGAAAGAGGGTTTGACCATCACGTCAGACCATGCCAAGGTGACGTTTGCCTCCATAGAGGCTCCGATGGAAGATAAAAAAAAGCCGCCCGCCGGGCTGTTTTCCCCGCAATCCCAGTTCGCGGATAATGAGATAACACTCATTCACGCGACCGGGAATGTTGTTCTGCGGCAAGGTGATCGGCGGGTTCATTCAAAAGAGGCTTTGTATTATCAAAAAGAAGAGAAAGTTGTCCTGCTGGGTGAGCCGGTGGCGTTGGAGAAAGACTATTGGGTGACGGGCACGAAGATGACAATTTTTTTGCGCGAGAACCGGAGTATCATTGAAGGCAGCAGAATGATCATTCACCCGAAAGATCAGGCGCCCGAATAGTTGGATTCCGTATTTTGAAGGAAAACGATGATCCTGAGCGCAAAACATCTTGAGAAAAGCTTCCGCCATCGGAAAGTCGTCAAGGATGTCAGCCTTGAGGTAAAGGCCGGGGAAGTGGTCGGATTACTGGGGCCGAACGGGGCCGGAAAGACAACCGTTTTTTATATGATGGTGGGTCTGATCGCCGCGGATAGTGGAGAGATCTGCCTGGATGACCAGCGCATCACGAATCTGCCCATGTACCGAAGGGCCCGCCGGGGAATCGGCTATCTTCCGCAGGAACCTTCTGTTTTCCGAAAGCTGACGGTGGAAGAAAATCTTCTCGCTATTCTTGAAACGCTGGATTTGTCTTCCGTGGAACGTCAAGAACGCCTTCATGCCCTCCTCAATGAATTAAACATTTCACATCTGGCCAAAAGCAGGGCTTATGCCTTATCCGGAGGGGAACGTCGGAGGGTCGAAATCACGCGATCGCTGGTGACCTCCCCTCACTTCCTTCTTTTGGATGAACCGTTTGCGGGAATTGATCCGATCGCGATTATAGACATTCAGAAGATTATCGGCCAATTAAAGAACAAGGGGATCGGGGTTCTGATTACGGATCATAATGTACAGGAAACACTTGAGATCACAGATCGTTCTTATATAATTAACGCAGGTGAAATTCTCGAATCAGGCACGTCGCATGATATCGCAAACAGCGCCAAGGCCAAAGCGATTTACTTGGGAGAAAAATTTCGGTTTCTTGGATAAGCCACGGAATGGGGATCATGACCCGAACTGAAGACCCCGCATTATGAAGACCAGCCTCGATTTGAAGCTCACGCAGAAACTCGTCATGACACCGCAGTTGCAACAGGCCATAAAGCTGTTGCAGCTTTCTCGGTTGGAGCTCTCGCAAACGGTCTCGCAGGAGTTGCTTGAGAATCCTTTGCTTGAGGAATCCGTGACGGATCTGGAAGAGCCGGTTGATGAAAAGAAAACGCAAGACGAGGAGGAACTTCCGGATTCCAGTGAAGCCGAATTGTCTTCCCAGTGGGAGGAATATATCGGCGACATACAACGCGAAAACAGGGAAACCGAGTATCCCTCTGCGGTGGGCGATGAGCTCCCGTCTTACGAGCAAACCCTGACCCGGCCGCAGTCCCTGTCGGAACATCTCCTGTGGCAGTTAAGCTTGTCTGTCGCGACCCCTCAAGAAGTCGAGATTGGAAAGCTCATGATCGGAAATATTGATGAGGAAGGTTATCTCCGGGTTTCGGTTGAAGAACTGGCTGCATCGGCCGAGGCCAAAATTGAGGACGTCGAACGCGCGCTGAAACTCGTCCAAGGTTTTGATCCGATGGGGGTCGGCGCAAGACATCTTCGGGAATGCTTATTGATACAACTCGATCAACTTGGCCTAAAAGGCTCCATGGCCGAGGTCATTGTCTCCAACCATCTTCAGGATATCGAAACCCGAAGGTTCCAGGGCATCGCCAAGACGTTGGGGGTTTCTCTTGACGAAGTTTTAGCCGTGGTGAAGATCATTCAGGGGCTCGAACCCAAACCCGGTCGTCCCTTTTTTTCTGATGTGGCCCAAATGATTATGCCGGATATCTTTGTGGTGAAGACCGATGACAACTATACCGTTGCGCTCAATGATGACGGCCTACCCAAATTGCGGATCAGTGCGTACTATCAAAAGCTGCTGTCGGAAAAATCACGGACGCCCGATACGATCCGCACCTATCTTGCAGACCGATTCCGATCCGCGGTCTGGCTGGTTCGCAGCATCGAACAGCGGAATCGGACGATTTGCAAAGTCGCAGAAAGCATCGTCAAGTTCCAGCGGGAGTTTTTTGAAAAAGGGGTCGATTACTTGAAACCCCTGGTATTGCGCCAGGTGGCGGACGACATTTCCATGCACGAATCAACCATCAGCCGTGTAACGACGAATAAGTACATGCATACCCCTCGGGGGATCTTCGACTTAAAGTATTTTTTCAACAGCAGCATTTCGAGAGGCGGTGAGTTTGGGGGTGGAGTCTCCTCCGTTTCGGTCCGGGAGCTCATCCGGCAGATGGTGTCGCAGGAAGATCCGAAAAATCCGCTCAAAGACCAGGAAATCGTTGAACGACTGAAAAGCCAGCATATTGAGATCGCGCGGAGGACGGTGGCGAAATACCGAGCGGAGTTAAAAATACCCCAGGCCGGTCATCGTCGATATGGTTCCTAAAGGGTATGCTCCAATGGATCTTCGGCTGGTAATCGTCAGCGGCCTTTCCGGTTCGGGAAAGACCCATGCATTGAAATGCTTCGAGGACCTCGGGTTCTTCTGCGTTGACAATCTGCCGCCTCCGTTATTGCCCGTCTTTACGGATTTGTGCGTACAATCCAGTACCGGGATCAAGACGGTGGCGGTTGGAATCGATATCCGAGAACGCGATTTTTTGAGAGATTTTTTGTCGGTTTCCGAGCGGATGAAAAAGGAAGGCTGTCAGGCTGAGTTGATCTTTCTTGAGGCGAAGGATGAGGTGCTGATTCGGCGGTTTTCCGAGACCCGGCGGCCTCATCCTCTTGCCAAAAATAGACCGATTCTGGAGGGGATTCAGCAGGAAAGAGACGAGTTGGCCGGGCTAAAACAACGGGCCGATCGAATCATTGACACGTCCAATTTTACGACCCAACAATTGAAGGACGTCGTTGTTCAGTATTATGTCGATCATGGCGAGAGCAGGAAGCCCAGCATTTCCATCATTTCGTTCGGTTATAAGAATGGGATTCCGTACGAGATCGATCTGTTGTTTGATGTGCGATTTCTTCGGAACCCGAATTCTGTGGCCGAGTTAAAACCTCTCTCGGGTGAGGATCCGGCGATCCAGGAGTATGTCTTTAAAAAAACGGAAGCGGAAAAATTTATTGAACAGGTCAAATCATTCCTGGTCTTTCTGGTTCCTTACTATGAAAAAGAAGGACGGCCCTATTTAACCATCGCGATCGGTTGTACCGGGGGGCGCCACCGATCGGTGGCGATCGCGCGTCGTCTTTACGACGACTTGAAAGCGGCCCGCTATGACGTTGTGCTCCGGCATCGTGATATCCATCGGGATCGTTGATGACCGCGAAATCGAAAACGCCGTTGCTTTTAACATTCGATCTCGAGCACGGTTTGCTGGAAAGCCTGATGGGGTTGCTTAAAGACCGTTCCACTGATGGGCCCGTCCTTGACCGAATGGCCCGGTTTCATTACCGAAACGAAGTTCTCATGGGAATGGTGTTGAACCACCCGCACGTGATGCCGCAAACGCTTCTCTTCCTCTTCAGCACTGCGTCCGCCGATTTTAAAAAGCGAATTCAACAGTTGACCCCTCCCCCGTCGACCGTCACGGAAAAAGGATTGGTGCCGGTTAACGATCTTGACCGAGAGCAGGCCTCGAAGGAGTCTGTCGCCCAACCGGACCCTCAAGCCCTGGAGGAGCGGTCGCTGTTCCAGCGCATACAGCACATGACGGTTGCCGAAAAAGTGCAGTTCGCTCTTCGCGCCGGCAAGGACGGTCGAAGCCTTTTGCTCAAAGATTCCAACCGTCAAGTGGCTCAGGCGGTTTTGGGCAGCCCGAAAATTACGGAGGACGAGATTCTTTTGATCGCGCAATCTCGAAACGTTTCGGATGACATCTTGCGCACCGTGGCCAAAAATAAGGAGTGGCTGAAGAACTATTCGGTTCTTTTCTCTCTTGTCAGCAACCCGAAAACCCCTTTGGGAATTTCAGTGCCGCTGCTGTTCTCAATCAAGGTAAAAGATCTCGGCCTTCTTTCCAAAAACAGAAACATCCCGGAAGCCATTCGGACAGGCGCCAATCGCCTCTTGCTGGCCAAACAAAAACAGTCATAGCCCCTGCCCCCTCCTTTAGACCCCCTACCCATAGGGGATACTTTTTTATAGTCTACAACCCGTTGGTCTTCTGAGGAAAAATACGATGGAACGATTAAAATGGCTTGACAAGTTGAATATAGTAAGTATACTTCCCGTCATTGGTTCAATCAATCTGAAAATTTTTGTTAGCATACAGGGCTGATCAAATGACGAAGCACGTCAGAACAAAGCGGTACAAGACGCGAGACATTTGCAGGGTTTTCGATATCTCGAAGGTCACGCTCTTCCGATGGGAAAAGGAGGGACTGATCTCGAATGTCGGCCGAGACTGGCGTAATTGGCGGTTGTATTCGGAACAAAATATGAAGGAGATTCGTAAGATCATGCAAAGCAGAAACAGCCGTCATGGATAGTTTTTATTTCGAAGAATTAGGAGTTCTCTAATGGGGTTCCTGTTTTCAAAGGCGCGTCCGCTCTTCGGCCTGGATATCGGTTCCAGCGCGATTAAAGTCGTCCAGCTCCGCGAAACCAAACGAGGATATTTCCTGGAGAAGTTTGGTGTTAAGCTGTTAGCACCTGAAATGATTGTGGATGGAACGGTGATGGATGCAGGGCGTGTCGTAGAGGCTCTGAAGGAATTGTTGGCCGAACAAAAGATCAAGCTTAAGGATGTGGCGATTTCCATTTCAGGTCACTCCGTCATTGTGAAAAAGATCAACCTTCCCATGATGACCGAGGAAGAACTTGAAGAATCCATTAAATGGGAGGCTGAGCAATACATTCCATTCGATATCAATGACGTCAATATTGATTCTCATATTCTTGGGACGGGCGAAGGCCAGGACGGGCAACCCCAGATGAGTGTCCTTTTGGTCGCCGCCAAGAAAGACAAGCTCAATGAATACACATCGCTGGTGGCGGAAGCCGGCCTGACCCCTTTGGTGGTGGATGTGGACGCGTTCACCATTGAAAATATGTACGGCATTAATTACGACGTTCAGGAAAACGAAGTCGTTGTGCTGGTGAACATCGGAGCGAGCGTGATGAACATCAATATTCTAAAAAACTCGACCTCTGCCTTTACGCGCGATATCTCAATCGGAGGTAATCGGTACACCGAAACGATTCAGAAAGAACTGAATTTGAGCTATCAGGACGCAGAACAGGCCAAACGGGTGGAAAATCCCGAAGGCGTCAATCCGGAGGCTCTGGCCGCGGTCATCCATGCCGTCAATGCCGAAGTGGCCGGCGAGATCACGCGGTCGATTGAATATTTCAAGACGACTTCGATACAGGAGAATATTGATAAGGTTGTCTTATGCGGAGGCGCAGCCAAGGCCCGGGGGCTGGTATCGTTGCTGGGAGAGCGTTTTGGGGGGGCGGTCGAACTGGCCAATCCGTTCAATCGCATTGAAATCGATCCAAAGTCATTCAGCATCGAGCAAATCCGGGACGCGGCTCCGCAGGCGGCGGTGAGCGTCGGCTTGGCGATCCGGAAAATGGGTGATCGATGATTAGAATAAATTTATTGCCGGTTCCAAAGGCACGCAAAGCCAAGAAGCAGATGGAGGTTCGACACGAGTTGATTTTGGCGGGTGTGCTGATCGGTTTTGTCATCGTGGCCTCTGTCTATTTCTGGTATTTGCTGGACTCCCGGATCGGACGACTGCAAGGTGAAAAGGCCAGAGCCAATGTTGAATTGACCTCGTTGAAAGAGAAAGTCGAGGAAGTTGAAAACTACGAAAACAACAAGAAGGTTTTGGAAGAGAAGAACCGTGTTATCGAACAACTCAAGAAGAATCAAGGGGCCCCGGTTCGTTTGCTGGGCGAAATCAGCCGGAGCGTAGACCCGCTCAAGATTTGGCTGAGCAATATCACGGAGCAGGAATCAAGAGTGGATATCGATGGCAAGGCCATTACGAATTCGGACATTGTTGAATTTATCAACCTGCTGAAGAACACGAAGTTTTTCACGGATATTCAACTGATCGAGTCGCGTCAGGCCGTAGAATTAAATGTTCCGATCTACAATTTTAAACTTCGATGCACGATGGTGATCTAAATGAATCTTGATTTCATTAAAAATCTCCCGCCTTCCCAGAAAATGCTGGTTCTGGGTTTGATTATTATCCTGATTGTGGCGATGTCTTTCTGGTTCTTTTATATTCCTAAAAACAACCAGATTTCGGGTCTTCGGAACGATATCGCCGAATTGGACGGCGAAATCGGGATCCATCGCGCCAAGGTTGAGAAGCTGGACCAGTTGAAGAAGGAGAACGCCGATCTGGAGCGACAGCTGGCCGAGAAAAAAGAGCAGCTTCCTCCGGAGGCCGAGGTGGCCAGTCTTCTGAAGCAAGTGTCCGATTTGGGGCTTCGTGTCGGTCTGGATTTCAAGTTGTGGCGGCCTGCCTCCAAAAAGGAAGATCCCAGTGGTCTGTATACGGAGATTCCTGTGGATGTCGAAATCGGCGGCGGATATCACACGACGGCTTTGTTTTTTGACAGTGTGAGCAAGCTGTCTCGGATTGTGAATATCAAGAATATTAAAATGGGAAACCCCCATGTCGAAAAGGGGCGTTTGATCATACAGACCGGTTTCATCGCCACGGCCTTTGCAGCGGTTGAGCAGAAACCGGCTGAAGGGAAGAAAAAGCCCCCGCCGGCGAAAGGCAAAGCGGCGGCTGCCGAAGGCGCTGGGGGCGGCCATGCCGGGATTGAATAAAAGCACGATGCATCGTCCATGGGATCTAAAGCAGGGATATAACATGGTTGCAGGAAATCCAGGATGCGGTTTCTCCCGGCGGCTGACCATGGTCTGTGCGTTTGTGCTGTTTGTGGTGACGTCCTCCGGGTGTGGAGACGGAAAGCCGCCCCAGGGACCGTCCGTGGCCAGGCCGGCGGTGATCCAGGTCCCCGGGCCGGCGGTGGCGAGTGCCGTTGTGGAAATGCAAACGGAAGGCGCCGCAGCTCCGACGCCTCCTCTTTACGCCTATAATCCGGAGGGACGCCGGGATCCGTTCCGGTCGATCCTGGTTACAATCGAGACGGGCAAAACGCTGGAGAGTCTTCCTCCCTTGTTGCGGACGGAGGTCAGTGAACTTCGATTGATCGGCATCGTTTGGGGAGGTTTTGGATATTCCGCCATGGTTCAGACGCCGGATGGGAAGGGGTATACGATCCATGTCGGAACACCGATAGGGCTGAATCACGGGGAGGTTCGGAAGATTACGGAGCGGTATCTGACGGTTGAAGAAAAATATACCGATATTTTTGGAGAAAACAAGGTAAGAGAAGTCAAGCTGGATCTTCATCCCCAAAAGGAGGGGAGCGAATGAAACACAAGACGTTTTTTGTTCGGCCGTTGTTTAACGGATTTGTATCGCTGGCCGTGGTGTTTGGAATGACGGCCTGCGCGTCCATCGGTCAACAAACCAAACTGGCAGATGAACTCAATATCCTCCAGGATATTTCGGTGACCGATCAGACGGATAAAACGGAAATCGTCGTTGTGGGTCAGAAACCGCTGGTCTACACTTCCTACCAATTGACCGATCCGCCGAGACTGATCGTGGATCTGGCCGGTGCTTCGGTCGGTAAATTTAAGGATCGGCTGTCGATCCGTCAGGGGGCCGTTACGGATCTGCTGCCGATTGAAGGGGAAAAGCCCAGCCATGTGGTCCGCCTGGAAATTACGCTGTCGGAAGCCGTTCTTTCCCACGTGCACGCGGACGGCGAAAAACTGGTGATCGGCATTGACAAGCCGGACGGGGTGGCGGGCGGAGAAACAGCCGTCAATCCGGAGGTGTTGCCTCCAACCGAAGCGGCCCAGGAGATGCCGGTGCCGCCGTCCCCGGTGATCGAAGAGAGACCCATTTTGAGCGAGCCAATGTTGCAGGCCGCGAAGACGGTTTCAACGCTGAAATTGGAGCCGAACGGAGATAGCTTTACCATCGTGATCACGGCGGACGGGATGCTGAAACCCGACGCCTTTATGGTGGATGGAAACCGGTTGGTGGTGGATCTTTCGGACGTAACGAGTCATATCCGGCCCAACACGATTCCCGTGAAACACAAGTTTCTTAAGCGTGTTCGAGTCGGACAGCATGTTAGTCCAAAGAAGGTTCGGGTGGTCTTTGACCTGAATTCGAATGTCACGTTTGCGGTGGCCCAATCCGGAAAACAGGTCGCGGTCACCTTAAGCGCGGCCGAGACCGCGCCCCCATCGGTTCCGGCGGCCTCCGAAATAGAGACGAAGGAGGTTCAAGCGGAAAAACCGGCTGAGGCGGCGAAAGAGAAGATCATCGAGCAGAAAAAGAGGGAAGTCCCTTCGAAAGCCGCGGAAGCCGCGTCGGCCGAAACGGTCAACAAACGAGAGGAGCCGGTCCTTCAACGGAAGTATATGGGGCGAAAACTTTCTCTTGATTTTCAGGATGCCGATATCAGTAACGTGCTTCGCTTGTTGGCCGATGTCAGCGCGTTGAACATCGTGATCGGCGATGATGTCAAAGGCAAGGTGACGCTCAAGCTGATTAATGTGCCGTGGGACCAGGCGCTGGACATTGTTTTAAAAATGAACAATCTGGGACAGGTTCGCGAGGGGAACATCATCCGCGTGGCCACGGTCGCGAATATCACCAAGCAACAGGATGATGAAGCCCGTGCGAAGGAAACGAAGGTCCGGGCGGAGGATCTGGTCACAAAAGTAATTTATGTGAATTATGCGAAGGCGGAGGATCTGGCCGAGTCGCTGAAGAAAAATCTCAGCCCCCGGGGAGATATCACGATCGACAAGCGGACCAACACCATGATCGTGAAGGACGTCAACAAACATGTCAACGAGGTCGCCGCGCTGGTTAGAACACTGGACACGCAGACGCCTCAAGTCCAGATCGAGGCCCGGATTGTCCAGGCGGACACCTCCTTTGCGCAGTCCTTGGGCATTCAGTGGGGTGTCGGGTTCAGCAATATTGGTTCAAACAACATTTCCAGCGTTCAAGGAATTAATTCGGGGTCGGCTTCCCAGCCCGGGTTTGGGACGTTCACGCCCGATTTTGCCGTGAATCTTCCGGGAGCCGTTGCAGGCCTCAGCGCGGTTCCCGCGGTCGGTTTCAACTTTGGAAGGTTTACGGACAATCCCATCAGCCTTGATCTCCGACTCTCGGCCGGTGAACTCAATGGTTTGACAAAGACCATCTCGAGTCCGAAGGTGACGACGTTGGATAACGTCAAGGCCAAGATCGAGCAGGGGGAATCCATCCCGTTCCAGACGACATCGCAAACGGGGACGCAGACCCAGTTCGTCGATGCCAACCTGACGCTCGAAGTGACGCCCCATATCACGGCGGACCAGAGCATCATCATGAAAGTCAAGGTGGCCAAGAATCAATTGGGCGCCTTTAGTGGCCCGGCGGGTCCCAGTATCAAGAAAAACGAAGCCACGACGGAGGTCCTGGTTAAGGACGGGGAGACAACCGTGATCGGTGGGATCTTTGAGAACGTAAATACTGAAACTGAAGTGGGCATCCCATTGCTTTCGAAGATACCCATACTGGGCTGGCTCTTCAAGAGCGAGAGCAAAACGGATGCAAAGAAAGAGTTGTTGATTTTCCTCACACCCAGAATCGTGAAAGACTGATCGGAAAGACGTTTGATGCTCCGATATTTAAACGGCGGCGAGTCGCACGGGAAACGGCTTCTGGCGGTTATTGAAGGGATGCCGTCCGGCGTTCCCATAACCGAGACGGAGGTCAATCGCGACCTTGCCCGGCGGCAGAAGGGGTACGGCCGCGGCGGTCGAATGAAGATTGAGCAGGACCAGGTAGAATTCGTTTCCGGTGTCCGCAAAGGCTTCACTCTGGGAAGCCCGATCGGACTTCAGATCGAGAACAAAGACTGGAAGAATTGGCAGCAAATCATGGCGGTCGAGCCCGGCGAGCCGGTTACGCAGCGCGTGGTGACGAAACCCCGGCCGGGGCATGCCGATCTGGTCGGGGCGATAAAATATGCTCACACCGATATCCGAAATGTGCTGGAAAAGGCCAGCGCGCGGGAGACCGCGATCCGGGTTGCGGTAGGGGCCGTGGCCAAGGTGCTGCTGAGTCCGTTCGGGATCACGGTTGTAAGCCATGTCTGTGAGATCGGCGGGGTTCAAGCCGAGACGGGCCGGATGACGGTGGACGAGATTCGGACTGCCGCGGAAGAGTCCGAGGTCCGGTGCGCGGATGCGGCGGCGGCCGAAAAGATGGTCGGAAAGATCCGCGAGGCCAAGGAAAAAGGGGACACGTTGGGAGGGGTGTTTGAAGTGATTGTGGTCAACGTTCCGGTCGGCCTGGGAAGCTACAGCCAGTGGGACCGACGGTTGGGCGCCCGCCTGGCCTTTGCCTTGATGAGCATTCAGGCCATGAAGGGGGTCGAGATCGGGATGGGGTTTGAGGCCGCGCGGCGGTTCGGGTCCGAGGTTCACGATGAAATATTTTATGACGAGTCCGGCGGAGGCTTTTACCGGAAAACCAACAATGCAGGGGGTCTGGAGGGGGGAATCACGAACGGACAGCCCCTCGTTCTCCGCGTGGCGATGAAGCCGATTTCAACACTGTATTCTCCTATGAAAAGTGTCGATATCAAAACAAAAGAGGCCTTTGAAGCGACGGTGGAACGGTCCGACATCTGCACCGTTCCGGCGGCGGGTGTCATCGGGGAAGCGGTCGTTGCGTTTGAACTGGCCGCCGCGATGATCGAGAAATTCGGCGGCGACAGCCTGATCGAGATGCAGCGCAATTACAACGGTTACATGGACTATGTCAAAAACGTGTAATGAAAAACATTGTCTTGATCGGTTTCATGGGAACAGGGAAAAGCGAGGTCGGGAAGCGGCTGGCCGGAGATCTCGGCTGGTCGTTCGAGGACACCGATCTTTGGATTGAGGAACGGGAAGGACGGACGATTCCGGAGATCTTCAGACGATCCGGTGAGGCGCGGTTCAGAAGACGGGAGAAAGAAGTCGTGGCGGAACTGGCCAAGAGAGAATCCAGCGTGATCGCGACGGGGGGCGGGGCGGTGATGGATCCCGTGAACCTCCGCAACCTCCGCCGGAACGGAGTCCTGATCAGCCTATCGGCTTCACCCGATGCGATCATGGCCCGGACGGCCGGATCGGATCGCCCTCTATTGCAGGAGGGCCATCGTCTTCACAAAATCCAGGAATTGCTTGAGTCCCGTCGGCCGTATTATCTCCTTTCCGACCACCGAATCGACACCACGCACCGGAACCCGCGGCAGATCGTGACGATGATTAAAAACATCGTATCCGTAACCGCGCCGATCCGTGTGGATCTGGAAGACCGGAGCTACTCGATCGAGATCGGGAGCCGGACCCTTCCAAAAATCGGCGAGCGACTCGTCTCGTTGGGTCTCAAGGGGAAAGTGGCCGTGGTTACGAATCCGCGGGTCGGCCGTCTCTACGGGCCGACCGTCATCCGCAGCCTGCGGAAGGCCGGTTTCGATCTCGTCACGGTGACGCTGCCCGATGGGGAACGATTCAAGAACCTTGAATCGGTTTCCCGTGTTTATGATGAACTCATCCGTAAGTCGTTTGAACGAAGCTCGACTGTTCTGGCACTGGGAGGGGGTGTCATCGGCGACCTGGCCGGCTTCGCGGCCGCCACGTTTATGCGGGGCGTCGGATTTGTTCAGGTTCCGACTACGCTGGCGGCTCAGGTGGATGCCAGTAT
The DNA here is from genome assembly GCA_919901335.1 of Nitrospiria bacterium. Lineage (GTDB taxonomy): Bacteria > Nitrospirota > Nitrospiria > JACQBZ01 > JACQBZ01 > JACQFA01. Next base: position 16,362 of record CAKKOZ010000099.1, read on the forward strand.
CGGCGGCAAGACGGGCGTGGATCATCCGAAGGGTAAAAACCTGATCGGCGCCTTCTATCAGCCGAAATGGGTCTTCATTGATCCGGAGGTTTTGAGAACACTCAGCCGCCGTGAATTCGTTTCGGGTCTTGCCGAGGTGATCAAGTACGGCGTGATCCGGGACGAGGAGTTTTTCTCCTATCTTGAAGACAACATGGACAAGATTTTGAAACAAGAGCCGGCGGCACTGACCCATGCCATACGGCGATCCTGCGCCATCAAGGCCGAGGTGATTCAAAAGGACGAACGGGAGGGCGGATTGAGAAAAACCCTCAATTACGGGCATACCTTTGGGCATGCGCTTGAAACGATCACAAACTACCGGACTTATCTCCACGGAGAGGCGGTCTCGATCGGGATGGCCTTTGCTACGCACCTGTCGGTCCGGCTGGGCTTTTCGGACGCCTCAACGGCCCGGCGGCAGATCGAACTCCTCAAACGCGCGGGGCTTCCGGTCGCCTTGCCGAAAATTCGAACGGCCGATATGCTTAAAACCATGACGCTGGACAAGAAGGTCGCCGACGGCCGCATCCATTTCGTTCTGGCCGAACGCATCGGCCGTGTCACGGTTAAACCGGTTCAAGAAAAGCAGATCGCCGGATTGTTGAAAGCGTCAACCAAAAGCGAGCCTCCGGCTCTGCCGGGGCGAGCGCGGGGAGTGGGGGCATCGGGGGACCTTTAATTTTCTTGGCCGCACGGGCCCCCACATACAAAAGGAGGACGGGGTGAATAAGATCAATCAGGCAAGAGCAACGCGGATCGGGCTTTCTTTGGGGGCCACGGCCGTGCTCGGAATCGCGCTGGGCTGCGGCGAGATCGGCGGTGCCGGGCAGTGTTTTGGCGTGGATGAAACCGGCGCATGCGTTACGATCGACTCGATCGTGCCAACCGACACCACGACCGGCGCCGGTGACACCTCGGATGTTGATGCGTTCCAAACGGCGGACTGCGACAGTGATTCGACCACTGTCGATCCTGAGCCGTTCGGTAAACATTCGGCTACGGTTGCGATTTCGGTCACACTGATGCCCGGGGTCGTTTCATCCCAAAATGGGGGTCCGGCTCCGTCATTTGTGACGATCACGGACTATACGATTGAGTATGTCGCCGTCACCGCGGGAGCCCCTAACTTAAATGACGAGTCATACACGGCAGCCCAGAAGATTGATGCGGGGGCCTCGGCCACGATGACCTTGGAGTTCGTCTCGATTTCGAATAAGGCACTGTTTGGGTCCAACGCGAGCAGCTCGGATGCCCCGGCCCAATATCAGGCGAACTACACCATCACGGGAACGACCGAGTTTGTTGACCCTCTGATCCTCAAAGGGTCCACAAGTTTCAATATGGGAAATTATTCGCACTGTTCATAAAACGGCGCAAGAGGAAATACAAACGTTCAATGCGTCCATGATAAGGAGGCGGTATGAAGCGGACAGCGGTTAAATGGCTGGGCATAATCGCAATCGGGGTTGCGGCGGTGGGCTGCAGCGACAATCCGGACGTCGCCAGTAATGCGCCGACCCCGAGCGGCAGCGGGGCCTCGGCCACCGTCGCGTCCATCACGGTGACACCGGCCGGGCCGTTTACGTTTGCAGTCGGAGGGACGCAGCAACTGAGCGCCACCGCGCTTGACGCTTCAAGCAATCCGGTGACCGGGGTTACGTTTATCTGGTCTTCCAGCAATAACGGCGTGGCCACGGTGAGCAGCACGGGGCTTGTAACCGCGATCGTCCCTGGTGGACCGGTTACCATTACCGCTTCAAGCGGGACGATTACAAGCAATGCGATCAGCGTGACCGTTTCATGTGCCGGCATACCGTCCAGCACCCCGACCCCACTTCGGGTTACCTTAAACCCTCCGAGCCCGATCAATATCAACGGCACGACCAGCATGGCCGCCACCGTGTATGACTGCACCGGCGCCGTGGTCCCGGACGGGATCAGCGTGAGCTTTTCATCGAGTTCCACGACGTTGGGCACACTCAGTCCCGCCTCCGCACTGACGACGGGGGGAGGCGGCACGGCGACCGCCAGCTTCACCGCAGGCAGTGTGGCCGGGACGGTCACGATTACGGCTACAGCCGGGGCCGTGTCCAATTCGGCCACGTTGAGCATCCTATCGTTGCCGGCCGGAAGCATCCAGTTCAATCAGGTGAATCCGCAGGTGATTGGTGTGAAGGGAGCGGGGCAGGTTGAAGTTTCCGAGGTTTCATTCAGCATTGAGGACACCCAGGGCAATCCGGTGTCCGACGGCAGCGTCACGGTCACGTTCCAGTTTTTAGCCGGTCTTAATCCCGGCGGCGGGGCCACGATTGATCCCCCCACCGTTGCAACCTTGGGCGGCATCGCAAAGACCTTCGTCAAGAGCGGTTATGTGGCCGGCCCAGTGCGGGTCCTGGCCTTTTTGGATACGGACAATGACTCGGCATTAGATGCGGGGGAGATCTATAGCACTTCGACGCCGCTTTCGATCGGCGGCGGGGTGCCGTCGGCCCGGTTCTTCAGCGTCTCGGCCGATGTCCACAACCTGGCCGGCTTCGGGTACGACAATGAAGTGGCGACGATTTTTGTTAATTTGGCCGACCGGTTCGGAGACTTCAACGTTCTGGAGGGAACCTCGGTCTCGTTCTACACTGAGGCGGGTGCGATTGACCGTCAGGGCGTCACGAACGATCAGGGACAGACCTCGGTGACCTTCCGGACACAGAACCGGTGGCCCTTCGACACCGATCCGAGACAGAACCTCAATCCGATCGGAAACGAGGTGCTGCTTTACAATAACCGGAACTGTAATGACCGCGACGGCACCGAAACTTTTGAAGACTTCGATAATAACGGTGCCTATACTCTTGCTCTCTGTGAGCATTTTAGTGATTCGGACGGCGGCGGCTACAATCTGAATGAGCCGAACCCGCGGGACGGATGGGCGAGCGTACTGGCCGTCACTCAGGGGGAGGAGACCTTCTATGACCTGGACGGTGACGGGCTGTATGATTTAGGCGAGTCGTTCGACGACACCGGTGAGCCGTTTATTGACGAAAATGACAACGGGATGTACGACGACATAGAGACCTTTACCGATGCCAACGCGAACAATTTGTACGATCCGGGTGAGGCCTTTGTAGATAAAAGTCGCGGCGAACCTTTTCTCGATCTCAATAGTGACGGAACTCGCCAATCAACGGAGCCGTTTACCGATTTGAACGGGAACTTGATCTATGACAGCAGCGGTTTTACCAATGGGGTCTATGATCGTGGTGAATTTTATGTCGATGTAAACGGCGATAGAAAATGGACGCACGGCGACGGCGCCTGGGACTCCAACACCGCGATCTGGGTGGACCTCCGTGGAACGAATGTGACGGGCAAGAAGTCCCAGACCATGGTCTTCACCGGCCCGCCGGACTTCAGCCTCGAGACGAGCCGCATCGTGGTGGATAATGCCCATTGTTTGCCGACGGTTTCGGGGGGATGCGCTGCCTTTACCGTTCCAAATAACCAGTGCGCCACCTTTAGGATTTATGTGGCGGATTTCAACAACAATAAGCTATCGCCCGGTTCATCCATCACAGTTACGAAAGGCGGCGCCGGGCTGTTGACCGGACCGGATCCGTTGATCCTCGGCGATGCCACCGATCCGGGGCCAACTCAGCTCACTGCCGCACTCTGCGATGAAGACCCTGCCGTGGTTGGAGCGTTGAAAAGCTCATCGCTAAAGGTGGCCATCACCTGGACGCCGCAGAATGCCGACCCGACGACCTACACCATGTCGGTCTCGGGGAGTGTGGACGCGAAGCCGTAGTCCCGGTTAGGATACGAAAACCATTTTAACAAGGGCAGGAATTCATCCTGCCCTTGTTATTTTTAAGGGTGGATGATACGTAACCGATTGATAAATTAATGTAATACTATGTTATTATTTTGTCGGCGGTAGATCTGGGCTATTGGTTTTAAGCGCGAATTGTGTTATAGTTTGGAGCGCTTAAGGTTCCCCATCGTTTGAAGAATCACATGATTATAAAAGAGAAACGATTAAAGACCGGCGATGAAAAAATCGCGCAGTTAAAACGTTCGCTGGTCGAAAAATCGTGCGAGCTGGAGTTGCTTCGCCGGATCAGCGAATCCATCAGTTGTAATCTTGACCTGGATGACGTCTTGAAGCAGATTATTGATATCGTGGTCCAGGTGACGCGAGCGGATGCCTGCCTGCTGTATCTTTACGATGATCGAAACAAGGAACTGATTCTTAAGGCGACCAAGAACCCGCATCCCAAACTGATCGGCCGCGCCCGGCTCGAACTGGGCGAGGGGATCACCGGTTGGGTGGCGCGCGAACGTAAACTCGTGGCGATTGCAAAGAACGCGAGCGATGATCCGCGGTTCAAGGTTTTTCACAACCTTCCCGAAGACCGCTACCATGCCTTTCTTTCGGTTCCGGTGATCTCCAAGAACGAGGTGATCGGCGTGATCAACGTACAGCACAAGCGGCCGCATCATCATTCAAACAGCGAGCTGGCGCTTCTGACCACGATCGGCCATCAGGTCGGCGGGGCGATCGAAAATGCCCGGCTTTATGAGGAAATGAAGAAAAAGGCGATGCAGATCGAGACGCTTTCTCAGGTCAGCAAGACGATTGCCTCCAACCGGTACTTGAAGGAAATTCTACAGTTGATCGTCGCGATGACGGCCGAGATGATGAACTCGACCATCTGCTCGATCATGCTGTTAGATGAAGAAAGGCAGGAACTCGAGATCGTGGCGACCCAGAGCTTGAGCGAGGACTACCGGATGAAACCGAACCTCAAAATCGGCCAGAGCATCAGCGGCCGGGCCGTAAAGGAAAAACGGCCGATCGCCGTTCTCGACGTGACCCGCGAGCCGGGCTACATGTACGCTGATCTGGCGCGGAAAGAAGGGCTCTGTTCGCTTCTTTCGGTCCCGATGATGATCAAGGACCGCGCCGTGGGCGTGATCAACAGTTACACCTCCCACGAGCACGCGTTTTACGACGAGGAGATCCATATCCTTCAGGCCGTGGCCAATCAGGCCGCTGTCGCGATCGAGAACACGAAACTGGTCCGCCGGTCGAACGAGATGCAGGAGGCGCTTGAAAACCGGAAGATTGTGGAGCGCGCGAAAGGCGTCCTGATGCGTGAGAAAAAGATCGCCGAGGACGAGGCCTTCCGCATCATCCAGCGGCAGAGCATGAATACGCGGAAAAGCATGAAGGAGATCGCCGAGGCCGTCATCCTGGCCTCCGAAATCAAGTAGGGGCGGTTCGCGAACCGCCCCTTCAATTTTTATAACCCAAAGATGGGATCGAATGCGGACGCTACGGATTGCATTGGCCCAGATCAACTGCACCGTCGGTGATCTGGAAGGAAATACCGAGAAGATTTGCGAGTATATCGAAAAGGCCAAGGCGCTGGAGGCCGATCTGGTGGCCTTTCCCGAAATGGCGATTCCCGGTTATCCTCCCGAAGACCTTCTGCTGAAACCCCAGTTCGCGCAGGACAATTTACAGTTCCTCCAGAAAGTGATCAAGCAGACCAAGGGCATCACGGCCGTCGTTGGCGTGGTGGACCGGCAGGACGATATCTACAACGGCGCTGCCCTGATCCATGACGGCGCGCTGGTCACGATCTATCACAAGATCCACCTTCCCAACTACGGCGTGTTCGACGAATACCGGTATTTTCAGGCCGGTACGGAATGTCCCGTGATCGTGCTCCGGGATGTGGCGGTCGGCGTCAACATTTGCGAGGACCTCTGGCACCCGGAAGGGCCGGCGCTCACGCAGAGCCTGGGCGGCGACGCCGAGGTGATCGTGAGCATCAATGCCTCGCCGTATCACCGCGGGAAGACGACGTTCCGAGAGCAGATGCTGGCGACGCGGGCGTGCGACAACAGCGTGATTCTGGCCTACGCGAACATGGTCGGCGGACAGGACGAGCTGATCTTTGATGGTCAGAGCGTCATTTTCGACCAAAACGGGCTTGTGATCGCCCACGCGCGTCCCTTTGAGGAGGAACTGGTCCTGGCCGATCTGAATCTCGAAGCCGTGTTCCGGACGCGTCTGCATGATACGCGCCGCCGGAAGAAGAAGCTGACCTTCACGGCCGAAAGCGCCTCCGTGAAGCGGTTTGTCCTGTCGCATCGCATCGAGCCGTCCAAGAAACGGCCGCTTCATCCCAGACCGTATTCGCCGCTCCACCCGCTGACGGAAGTCTACCGCGCTCTGACGCTGGGCGTGAAGGATTACGTGACGAAGAACGGTTTCTCCAAGACGGTGATCGGGATCAGCGGCGGGATTGATTCGGCCCTCACGGCCCTGATCGCGGTGGACGCGCTCGGCAAGGAAAACGTGGTGGGGGTTTTTATGCCGTCACAGTACACCTCCAACGCGAGCGAGGAGGACAGTCAGCTTCTCGCGAAGGCCCTGGGGATCAAGCTCCTCGTCATTCCCATCAAGGAGGTGTTTCAAACCTATCTCAAGATGTTCGTGAAAGAATTTAAAGGCCGGGCGGCCGATACGACGGAAGAGAACCTTCAGGCCCGGATCCGGGGAAACATACTGATGGCCCTTTCGAATAAATTCGGATGGCTGGTCTTGACGACCGGCAATAAGAGCGAGATGAGCGTCGGATACGCGACGCTGTACGGCGACATGGCCGGCGGCTTCGCCGTGATCAAGGATGTTCCCAAGACCCTGGTGTACGAGCTGTCCAATCACCGGAACTCACAGGAGAAGCGGCCGATCATCCCGCAGCGGATTTTCAAGCGCCCGCCGACGGCCGAATTGAAGCCGGGCCAGACGGACCAGGACACCCTTCCTCCTTATAGCATTCTGGACCCGATCGTTCTGGCCTATGTCGAGGAGGATGTGGGATACGAGGAGCTGGTCTCGATGGGGTTCGACCGGCGGACGGTCGAGAAGGTGATCCGAATGGTGGACCGCAGCGAATACAAGCGCCGCCAGGCCCCGATCGGGATCAAGATCACCCCGCGCGCCTTCGGCAGGGACCGCCGCGTCCCGATCACGAATCAGTACAAAGAGATTCAAACAAAGTAAAATTTCTTGACCGCAACCGGCGGCTGTGTTATAAGACTACAGCACAACGATGTGTTTTGACGAGGGCGTCTTCTTTCATCCAAGAGAAGACGCTTTTTTATTTTTATGTAAACGAGCAACGGATCGGATGGATACGCAGAACACGCCCCTCAAAATTGCGGAGTTGACAGCTCTGTATGAAATCAGCCGTGCGCTTGCCTCTTCGCTGGACCTAAAGGAAACCTCGCACAAGATCCTCGAAATTCTATCTTCCGTTCTCGACATGCGTCGAGGCACACTGACGCTGCTCGATCCCGAGACGGATGAGCTGGTGATCGAGACCGCGCATGGCCTGACGGAAGAAGAGATCGCACGCGGCCGGTTCAAGGTCGGCGAAGGAGTGACCGGACGTGTTTTCGAGAAAGGCGAGCCGATGATCGTCCCGGACGTGGGGCGGGAGCCGCTCTTCCTGAACCGGACACGCTCCAGGGGCGATCTTACAAAAGAGCGGATCGCCTTTCTCTGCATGCCGGTAAAAATCCACGGCGAGACGATCGGGGTCTTAAGCGTGGATCGTCTGTTTAAGAACGGGTCGCCCGATTTCGATGAGGATGTCCGCGTACTGACCGTGGTCACGTCGCTGATCGGGCAGGCCGTCAAGTTCCAGCAGACCGTTTCACGCGAAAAGCGCGCACTCCTTGAACAGAACATCCAGCTCCAGAGCGAACTGAAAAACCGTTACCGGATCGGGAATATTGTCGGCCAGAGCAAGGTCATGGATGAGGCGTTCCGATCGGTTCTGCAGGTTTGCAAGTCCAAGGCGACGGTGCTGCTTCGTGGCGAATCCGGGACCGGAAAGGAGCTGATCGCGCGTGCGATTCATTACAACAGCCCCCGCGCCGAGCGGCCGTTTATCAAAATCAACTGTGCCGCGCTGCCCGAAACGCTGCTCGAGAGCGAGCTGTTCGGGCATGAGCGCGGGGCCTTTACGGGCGCGACGCAGCTTCGGAAAGGCCGCTTCGAGCTGGCGGACGGCGGGACGCTTTTCTTAGATGAGATTGGCGACATACCGCTTGCGACGCAGGTCAAACTCCTCCGGGTGCTGCAGGATCAGCGGTTTGAACGCGTCGGTGGATCGCAGACCCTGTCGGTGGATGTCCGTCTGGTGGCCGCAACCCACCGCAACCTTGAGGCCGCGATCGAGGAGGGAAGCTTCCGCGAGGACCTCTATTACCGCTTGAATGTCGTTCCGATTTTTCTTCCATCCCTGCGCGAGCGGAAGGAAGACATCCTGCTTCTGATCGAATATTTTCTGTCCCGCCGCAACAAAGAGCATCGCAAGCAGGTCCGGATCGCTCCGGACGTCTTGAATGTCATGGTCCAGTACCACTGGCCCGGCAACGTCCGCGAGCTGGAAAACTGCATCGAGCGGATCGTGATCATGGCCGAGTCTCCCGAGATCACATTTCAATCCATGCCCGCCGGAATGACGGCCTATTTTCAAGATGTCCGGGAAGTGACGCGTCCGGCCGCGACGGACAAGCCGACGCTTCGCACAACGGTGGAGCACCTGGAACGGGAGCAGATGGTCGAGGCCTTGAAGAAATGCGGCGGAATCCGGTCGCGCGCGGCCCGGATACTGGGCATTACGCCTCGCCAGATCGGCTACAAAATGAAGAAATACAAAATTGCATCGCATCCGTCAGAGATGTAGACGTTTCTACAAATTTGTCGTCCAACCCGTCCATCGAAGTTTTGTCGTTGATCACCTTCCCTCCCATCTAATCGCTTGAATTTTAATCCTTTCCTTTTGTTATTCCATCCTGCCGGCCATTCTGGCATGAAGGTTGCTCGTATATGAACGGGAGACATCCTCATGCGAAGAGAAGGTATCACGCCTCCTAAGTTTGCCGATAAATTCGCCCGGATCGATTTCGAGGCCGAGCCCATGCCGGTTCTCTGTCTCTATCCGATCCCGGCACCGGTAGAATTAGACTCCCTCCGACTTTCGATCTGCGGTCTTGAATTAAAGCCGCGCCCCATTCCCTGGTCTGAATTGGCGGATCTCCCGCGCGTACGGATACAGCGGCCCCTGATCTGCTCCATCTTCAACTGGTCGGAGGTGGTGGAATGGGAGGGGATTCGATTGGTGGAGTTCATAGACCACCTCGCGCTCGATACGCCTGCGGAGGGTTACTACGCCTTCTATTCCCGGGACGGACATTACTTTGAAACGCTTTCCCGGGATGAGGCCAGGGATCCGAGGGTAATGTTGGCCTATGGGCTCAATGGTGAACCGCTGCCCTTACAGCACGGAGGTCCGCTCCGTCTCGTGGTCCCGTTCCTTCAGGGTTATAAAAGCGTCAAATGGGTCCGGACGATTCGGGCCTTCCGACGTGATCCCATGGGTATCAAACGGCTTCGGGGCCAGAGCCGAAGCGCCCGTTTGAGTGAGGAATGGCTGAAACGGTATGGGATCGCGCTTCCTGAAGGGAAACCGGGAGATCCTCCATGAGCGCTTCTTCTCGACTGATTGTGGTCGGCAATGGAATGGCCGGGGTGGCCGCTATCGAGGAGGTCATCAAGAAGTCCTCCCCACCGGCCATTACCGTTTTCGGGGGCGAACCCCACGTCAACTATAACCGCATTCTGCTTTCGGATGTGATCGCCTGCGCCAAAACCTTCGACGAGATCTATCTCAATACCCGCCAATGGTACGAAGATCACAAGATTGGGTTGCACACCAATGTTTTCATTAGCGGCATTGATCTTGATCAAAAACGGGTGACGACAAAAGACGGTGATGCGTACGGCTACGAGCAGCTTCTCATCGCCACAGGCAGCAGCCCGTTTATCCCTCCCATCCAAGGGCTAAACAAGGCCGGCGTGTTTACCTTCCGAAACATCGAAGACACCGAAGGGATGATCCGGTGGGCCTCTCAGAATAGCCGGGCGGTGGTGATCGGCGGAGGGCTTCTGGGGCTGGAAGCGGCACGGGGCTTAACCAACCGAGGGATGGCGGTCACGGTGGTGCACCTCATGGGTCATTTGATGGAGCAGCAATTAGATGAGCGGGCCGGGGGCATCTTAAAGACCGAAATCGAGAAGATGGGCATCGCCGTGCAGTTAAGCTGCACCGTGGAGGAGGTGCTGGGGGATGGAAAGGTCGAAGCGGTCCGCCTCACAACGGGGGAGACGATCGAGACGGATTTGGTCTTAATCACGGCCGGGATACGACCGAATATGAAATTGGCAAAGGAGGCCGGGTTGGCTGTGAACCGCGGGATCGTTGTGAATGATTACATGGAGACCGGCCATCCGGAGATCTACGCCATCGGAGAATGTATCGAGCACCGGGGGAAAACCTATGGCCTGGTCGGGCCGATCCTGGAGCAGGCCAAGGTGGCGGCCGATGCGATTGCGGGTGAGCGGGAAAAGGTCTACCAGGGTTCTGTTCTCTCCACCACCTTGAAGGTCGCCGGCATCCATCTGACCTCGATGGGGGATTTCCTGGGTCGGGAGCTCGGCTCCGAGGAGCTGGTCTATATGGATGCGGGCATGGCCACCTATAAGAAGCTGGTGATCTGGAACAAGCGGGTGGTGGGGGCCATCTTTTTAGGCGAGGCCGGCGGAAGCCAAGAGGCCCGGGAGATGATCGAGAGCAGCCGGGATATTTCGGCCCTTCGAACCCGACTCCTGACGGGTAGCGGCGATTCTGAAAAGTCAGGGGACCCGGCCGCCCTGCCGGACACGACGCTCATCTGCAACTGCAACACCGTGACCAAGGGGGAAATCGTCTGCGCCATCCGTGAGAAGAATTGTAAGACGCGAGAAGGCATTGCGGACTGCACGCGGGCGACCACGGGTTGCGGAAGCTGCACAACGCTGGTGGAGCAGATCCTATCGGCCATCCTCGAAGAGTCCACGGATACGGCCGTTGCGTCTCCAAAAGCAAAGGGGATTCCCACATCGACCAACAAGATCGAGGAATGGAAAAAGGAAAAAGACGGGCTGGATGTTCTCGAAGACCTATATCGGTATGCCAAGGAAGGCTGGGAGGCGATCACAGAGGCGGATGTACAGCGGCTGAAGTGGTACGGGCTGTTCCTCCGAACCCCCACGCCCGGATACTTTATGATCCGGGTCCGAATCCCCAACGGGATTGCCCATGCCGCGCAGTTTCGTGCGTTTTCAGAGATCTCGGAAAGATTCGGGAAGGGTTTCGCCGATATCACCACCCGCCAGCAGATCCAGCTCCGTAACATGCGGATCGAGCATGTGCCGGAAATCTTCGAGAGGCTAAAGTCGGTCGGCCTGACCAGCCTTCAAACCGGGATGGACAGCATCCGGAACGTCGTCGGCTGCCCCGTGACGGGCCTGTCTCCGACCGAGGTGATCGACACGGCGTCGGTCGTTAAAGAATTCAATGATCTTTTCATCGGGAATCGGGATTACACCAATCTGCCGCGAAAATTCAATGTCGCGATCACCGGATGTCGCGAGAACTGCACCCATGCCGACAGCCAGGATATCGCGCTGATCCCGGCCGCGAAAGAGATCGACGGGCAGACGGTCGTCGGTTTCAACGTGCTGGTCGGCGGAAAGATGGGCTCCGGCGGATTCCGGGCCGCAAGCGCTTTGGATGTTTTTGTTCGGCCGGACGAGGCGGTCGAGATCTTAAGCCGGATCACGTTGATCTACCGCGACCACGGGCCGCGCGAAAATCGGACGAAGGCCCGTATGGCCTTTTTGTTGGACGAATGGGGCATCGGACGTTTTCGAAAAGAATTGGAAAACCGTCTGGGCCGGCCTCTGCCGCGCGCGGGAAAGGACGAGCGGAATCCGAAGAAAAAGACCGACCATGTCGGCCTGTACCGGCAGAGACAGCCGGGGCTTAATTACATCGGACTGGCCGTGCCGGTCGGACGGATCACGGCGGAGCAGATGGCCGAGGCGGCCCGGCTTTCGGAGGAGTACGGAACGGGCGAGATCCGATTAACCAATGGACAGAATCTGATCCTCCCCAATATTCCGGACCGTTTGCTGGGAAAACTGATCCAGGGGGAGCCCCTATTAAAAGAACTGAAATACAATCCCTCCGAGATCATGAGAGGCCTGGTGAGCTGCACCGGCATCGAGTACTGCGGCCTGGCCGTGATCGAGACGAAAAACAGGGCGCTGGAGATTGCTCGACAATTGGAGCGGGAGGTCGCAACCGAGAAACCGGTCGGAATTCACTGGTCGGGATGTCCGGCCGGCTGCGGTAATCACTTGATCTCGGATATCGGACTATTGGGCAAGCGAGCCAGGGTGGTCCGGCCCGATGGGTCCAGTGAGGTCGTGGACGCGGTTGACATCTATCTCGGCGGCCGCGGCGGGGCCCGGGCCCAGCCGGGCATCAAGACGTTGGAGGACGTGCCGTGCGATCAATTGCCCGAGGTGTTGAAGGGACTGGTCCGCTACGTGGCCCGCGACAAAGCGGTCGAGGCGATGAAAGGTGAGATTGTGTCTTTGACGGTGTTTGCGAATCTTACGAACGAGGGGAAAGCGTGAAGGAAATCATCGCGATCGTCCGTCCCCAGCAGGCCCAGGCGACAAAGAAGGAATTGGCGGCGGCCGGAATCCATTCTTACACCACGGTGCGTGCTTTGGGCCGCAGCCGTCAGGGCGGATTACGGTATCCCCGTAAATGGTTCCGGCGATCCGCCGACATCCGGTTTCTTCCCAAACGTCTTTTTTGGATCGTGGTGGAGGATCCGCAATACTCAACAGCGCTGGATGCGTTGATTCGTGCCAATCAAACGGGACAGATCGGAGACGGAAAGATCATCGTGCTGCCCGTGGCGGAGGGTTACACCATCCGAACCGGAGAACGGGACAGGGAATCCATTCGATGAAATTGATCAAGGCGATATTCAGGCCGGAACGGGAGGCCGAGGTGATCAAGGCCTTGGAGAATGCGGAACTGTATGCGATGACGAAATTGGATGTACTGGGCCGCGGAAAACAGCGGGGCGTCCAGGTCGGAAAGGCGACCTACGATGAGTTGGCCAAGCTGATGTTGATGATCGTGGTTGAGGATCGGGACTGCGACCGCGCGGTGGAGGCGATCCGAAAATCGGCCTACACCGGCCATTTCGGCGATGGCAGGATCTTCATCCTTCCAGTGGAGCAGATCATCACGATCCGCACGGGAGAAGCGAAGTGATGAAAATCACGCAGGCGATCAAGAGCGGCCACCCCGGTTCACTCTTCTCGGCCTTTCTCTATTTTGATATCAGTTTCATGGTCTGGGTTATCCTCGGACCGTTGGCCGTTTATATCGCCCAGGATATGGGACTGTCGACCGGGCAGAAAGGGCTGCTGGTGGCCTTCCCTATTTTAGGCGGGGCCCTTCTGAGGATTCCCATGGGGATCTTGACCGATCGGTTCGGTCCGAGACGGACGGGTTTGGCCGGGCTGATCATCACATTGGTCCCGCTGATCTATGGTTGGCTCTGGGCCGACAGCCTAGGTCATGTCATGGCGGTGGGGCTCCTGCTGGGGGTGGCCGGCGCAAGCTTTGCCGTGGCCCTTCCCCTTGCGAGTCGGTGGTATCCCCCGGAACATCAGGGTGTGGCGATGGGAATTGCGGGCGCGGGCAACAGCGGAACGGTCCTAACGATGCTTTTGGCCCCGCGTCTTGCGGAGCATGTGGGCTGGCAGGGAGTCATGGGACTGGCCATGGTCCCGATCCTCATCACCTTTGTGATCTTTTTCTTGATGGCCAGGGAAAGCCCCAACCAACCGGCTCCAAGGCCGCTTCTGGATTATCTATCCCTTTTTAAGAACGGTGACGCCTGGTGGTTTAATTTCTTTTACAGCATCACATTCGGCGGTTTTGTAGGACTGGCTTCTTTCCTTGTCATTTTCTTTCATGATCAGTACGGCCTTTCAAAGATCATGGCCGGAAATTTCGCGGCGGCCTGCGTCTTTGCCGGCAGTTTCTTCCGGCCCTTCGGGGGCTATCTGGCGGATCGATTCGGAGGGGTCCGTGTCCTCATGGTTTTGTATGTTTGGATCGGAATCATGATGCTGGGCGTGAGTCTTCTGCCGCCGCTGACCCTCGTTACCATTTTACTATTCCTTGGAATGATGGGTCTGGGAATGGGCAATGGCTCGGTCTTTCAGATCGTTCCACAGCGCTTTAGGACGGAGATGGGTGTGGTCACCGGAATGGTCGGGGCGGCCGGTGGTCTCGGGGGCTTCCTCCTTCCGACCGTCCTGGGATCATTGAAAGACCTCACAGGTTCCTTTAATATTGGATTTCTTCTTTTTGGATTAGCAGTGTTTTTCTCTTTTATAATGCTTCAATTCGTATACAAGAAATCGTGGCGTCGGACCTGGTTGGTCACAGTGAAACCGGTCGCCGGATTGTCGCCCAGCGGGCGTGTGGCGATGGAGGTGGTGTTCGGTGGGTAAGGGATTAAAAGAACAGGTGGCGAAGCTTGAACGGCGTCTGATTTTGAATGCCTTGGAGGCGGCAGATTGGAAGCAGTCTCTGGCCGCAAAAGAGTTATGGATCAGTGAACGGGTGCTGCGGTATAAGATGAGGAAATACGGACTTAAATTAGAAACAAAATTGTCGCTGTCAGACAGAATTGTCGATGCAACGGTTCCTCTTAGGAAAACAGAGAGTTAGTAAATTATTCGGCAAGCCGACTTTGTATTCATGACAAGATTGTCGAAGGATCATCTCGGCCGATCTTAATGTTGCCGTAGTCCAGAACCATTATATCTTATTAAATAAGAAGAGTTTTTAAGAGTTTATATCTCAATAAAATAAATGGCATCGGTCTTGCTTCTGTAAAGACGACAGGACTTTCTGGATACGACGCCGTATCCCATCACTCCCCGGCAATGAAGCCCGCTGGATCAAAAGATCCCAAATTAATTCAATTAACGGATTTCACAACATGAAGGAGGAGTTCATGAAAATGTCCATTCGTATTCTGACCGTTTTCTTGTTCATTAGCCTGCTTGCTCCAATAGCAGGTCTGGCGGAGGAAGTACCCTCTGAGAAAGAGGTGGGGGCCGTCTTTCCCGAGAAACAATGGTTTGAGGATGTCCATATGGCCGGGTTCGTCGACACCTATTTCAGCTATAACTTAAACAACCCGGACAGCATGAAGAACACCTATGGCGGCTTGGGAAGCAACTTCGATTTCGAGCATAACACCTTCAGCTTGAGCCTGGCGGAACTGGTGTTCCATAAGGATCCGGACCCGGTCGGATTCCGCGTGGACCTCGATTTCGGACCGACAACCGATTTCGTGCATTGCGGAGCTGTCAATTGTCCCGACACCGCCGGGGAGGCCAATTACAAAAACATACAGCAGGCTTATGTAAGCTGGGCGACTCCGCTGGGTCCGAAGCTTGAAGTCGGAAAATTCGTGACGCACATGGGCGCCGAGGTAATCGAATCGAAGGACAACTGGAACTACACGAGAAGCCTTCTATTCGCCTATGCGATCCCGTACTACCATGCCGGCACACGCGTCAACATCCCGGTGAATGATATGTTCTTCGTCAACGGCTATGCCTACAACGGCTGGAACAACGTTGTTGAAAATAACGATTCCAAAACGTTTGGCGCAACGATCGGAATCACGCCGATCCCGCAGCTTCCGATCCTACTGAACTGGATCGGGCCGGAAGAGGCCTTCGGCGATCTTCAGGTGTATGAGGCGATCGCAACCTTGAACCTTACCGACTCTCTTTCCTTCATGGTGGATTACAACCTTGGCGATCGCGAAAACGCAGCCGGCAAGGACGAAGGTTACTCCGGCATCGCGGCCTATGCACGATGGAAGAAAGATCCATGCGCATTGGCCGTGCGATATGAAAATCTGAAGGATGACGACGGCGTGATCTTCGGAATGACGGACAACACAATTTCGGAGCTGACCGTGACGGCCGAGCATACGATCGCGAAGAACCTGCTCACGCGGCTTGAGTATCGAATGGACAGCGCGGACGAGAAGATCTTTGAAGACGAGGACGCGCAGATGTCGGACAGCCAGAGCCGCATCGTGCTCAGCGCCGTCTACATGTTTTAGTGAAGAGGAATTTCCAAAAAGGAGAAATGATCATGCGAAAACGATGGATGACAAGCGGATTAACCGGCGTCCTGCTGCTTCTGGTTGCCTTGACCTTCTTGCCCGGGCACAGCCAGGCCCAGGGTGAGGCTGTTCCTCCTGCAACGATAGAAGCGGCAGGCGCCGAAACTGAAATGACCGCACCCGTGGCGGAGGCGGCGCCGGCCGAAGAAGCGGCTCCGGCGCCGCCCACAATCGATAGCGGTGATACGGCCTGGCTGCTGACGTCATCGGCCCTGGTTCTGGCCATGACGGTGCCCGGCCTCGCCCTCTTTTACGGCGGAATGGTCCGGCGGAAAAATGTACTGAGCACGATGATGTACAGTTTTATTGCGCTATGCCTGATCAGCATTCAGTGGGTTCTGTGGGGTTATTCCCTGGCCTTCGGCCCGGATGTGAGCAAGATCATCGGGAACTTAAGTTATATCGGCTTAAGCGGCGTCGGACAGGAGCCTTTCGGAACCGTTCCGCATCTGGCTTTCATGGTCTTTCAGTTGGTGTTCGCCGTCATCACGTTGGCCTTGATCACCGGGGCCTTTGCGGAACGGATGAAGTTCAGCGCCTATATCGTGGTTGGGCTGTTATGGTCCACCTTTGTTTATGATCCTCTGGCCCACTGGGTCTGGGGGGGTGGATGGCTGATGTCTCTCGGCGCGCTCGATTTCGCCGGCGGGACGGTCGTGCATATCAGTTCCGGTGTCTCGGCCCTGGTCTGCGCCGTTGTGTTGGGGAAACGGATCGGCCACGGCAAAGAACATATGCCGCCGCACAACCTTCCACTGGTATTGATCGGCGCCGGCCTGCTCTGGTTCGGCTGGTTCGGATTCAATGCCGGAAGCGCGCTGGCCGCGAACGGCCTGGCCGCGAGCGCTTTTGTCGCGACGAATACAGCCGCGGCTGCAGCGGCCCTTGCCTGGATGTTTACGGAGTGGGCTTACCGAGGGAAGCCGACGCTTCTTGGAGCGGCCAGCGGAGCGGTCGCGGGACTTGTGGCCATCACTCCGGCGGCTGGATTTGTGGGACCGGTTTCGTCTATACTCATCGGAATCGGCGCCGGGGTGTTTTGCTATTTCGCCGTCTTCTTGAAGGGAAAACTCGGATACGACGATTCGCTGGACGTTTTTGCGGTTCATGGAATCGGCGGGACTTGGGGAGCCATCGCAACGGGGCTCTTTGCCAATCCGGCCGTGAATCCAGCCGGGAAAGGTCTGTTTTTCGGGAATCCCGGACAACTGGTGACTCAGATCATCGCGGTGGGTGCGACCTGGGTCCTGGCGATCGTTGGAACCTATATCATCTTGAAGGTGGTTGATGCGATCGTGGGTCTGAGGGCTACGGAAGAAGCGGAACGGACCGGACTTGATCTGAGCCAACACAACGAGAGCGGGTATGTTCTTTAAGAGTTGACCATAAGGAGAATCGAAATGAAAAAAATCGAGGCGATCATCAAGCCATTCAAGCTTGATGAAGTGAAGGAAGCCCTGACGGAGATCGGCATCCAGGGAATGACCGTCAGCGAGGTGAAGGGGTTCGGTCGCCAGAAAGGCCACACGGAGACCTACCGCGGATCGGAATACACGATCGAGTTCGTTCCCAAAATCAAGATCGAGGTGGTGGTCACCAACGCACTGGCCGATCGGGCGATCCAGGCGATCGTGAGCAAGGCCAAGACCGGAACGATCGGCGACGGGAAGCTTTTCGTGACCGATCTGACACAGACGATCCGTATCCGCACCGGCGAATCGGGGGATGCGGCGTTGTAATCGGTTTGTGATAGGATAGTCCGGAGTGTCACGATGAAATAACGATGCTTAAGGACTATTTAGAAAAACGGCTGATCGAAATCCAGCGGCACCATGCGGGAGGGGCGACCGGCGAGCAGGTGATCGCCGCCCTGACGGATCTGACGGACGAAGTGATCGAGCGGATCACTCAAGGGGTTTTGCAGGAGATCCCGTCCGGCGACCGCTGGAAGTTCGAGGATGGTTTGGCCGTCGTGGCGTTGGGGGGCTACGGGCGGGGAGAACGATCCCCGTATTCCGACATTGATATTATGTTTCTCCACCGGCCGTCTTTCCACGGCGAGATCGAAAAGATGGCCGGAGCCATTCTGCAACACCTTTGGGACGCGGGCTTCCAAGTGGGGCACAGCACGCGGACGGTGGACGACTGCATCGCGATCGGCCGGAAGGATCTCACGGTCCGAACCTCCTTGATGGAGGCCCGCTTCTTGACCGGCAGCCGGTCTCTGTTCGACCCGTTCCGGTTGCGATATCAGCGGAAGGTGGTCCATCACCGGCCGGATCTTTTTATTAAAGACAAGATCCGCAGCCGGGAAGACGAATATGAACAGTACGGAACAACGATCCATCTCCTCGAACCTCACATCAAGAAAAGCCGCGGCGGGTTAAGGGACCTGCACCTGCTGCGATGGCTGGCCCAGATCCGGTATCAGACGTCCTCCCTGGACCAGCTGAAGCAGCAGGGCATCCTGTCGAAGCAGGATTATCGCGCGCTGACCGAGGCCCAGGAATTTTTGTGGCGTATCCGTAACGAGCTTCACTTTTTCGCCGGTCGTTGCCAGGATTCGCTCACGTTCGACGAGCAGATCCGTCTTGCGGCGGATAGGGGATACCACGACAATCCGCATCTGCTGGGCGTCGAGCAGTTCATGCAAACGTACTACGATCATACCACGGCGATCGCCGAGATCACCGGCCGGTATCTTGCGGGCATGACCTCCGAAAACGTCTGGCATCGCCTTCAGGACCGGTTCACCCGCCGAAGAATCGAAAACTATTACCTGTTATCCGGCGGTGCACTCTCGATTCTTCCCGAGTTCCGTGCGGAGGTGTTGGGCCGCGGCGACCGGGTGCTATCGCTGTTTCATCTGGCGCAGGAAAACAACGCCCGACTGTCGGTCGAGACGCAGCGTCTGCTTACGGACAGGATGGACCAGTGGGCGGCGGGCCATTTTTCCGATGCGGCATCCCATGCCGTGTTTCTGTTGATTTTGTCCGGGCCGGCGGGCGTGGCCGGAACCCTTCGCGACCTGCACCGGTTCAAAATTTTAGAACAGATCCTCCCGTCCTTTAAACGGGTGAGGGGGTTGATGCAGTTCAACCTGTATCATAAATACACGGTGGATGAGCACTGTCTTAGGGCGGTGGAAGAGGCCGAAACGATCGTGCGGCAGGACGGTCTGCCGGCCCGGATCTTTCATGAAATCCGCCGTTGCGAGGTCCTCTTTCTTGCGCTGCTGCTGCACGATCTCGGCAAGGGCCTCGGCGGGGATCACTCCGAGGAGGGCGCGGCCATTGCATTGGATACGGCCCATCGGCTGGGGCTCGATGCGGCCACGACGGAACAGCTCGTTTTCCTTGTCCGCCAGCACCTTGGGATGACACATATCGCTTTTCGCCGGGACCTTGCGGATGATACCGTTCTGGTCCAGTTTGCAAAGACGGTCGCCACGCCGGAGACGCTCAAGATGCTTTATATTCTGACAATGGCCGACGTCATGGCGGTCGGGCCGGGCACCCTCACTGCGTGGAAAAGAGATCTGCTGTCCGAACTGTTTACAAAAACGCTTGAAATTTTGACGGGCGAGGTTCTCGTCCTGGCCGAAGAAGAAAAGGTGAAGCGCATCCGGCAGATCATTCATTCCCGACTTCGAGATATCTACAAGCCGGATTGGCTGGAAGGCCAATTATCCGCGATGACGTTGCGCTACCTCATCGCGATACCGCCGGAGCGGATCATTCTGGACCTCGAACGGGTTCATGAACTCCAACCCAAAAGTGTCAAGGTGTACGCCGTGAATGACATCGGCCGGAACTTGACCGAGTACAGCGTCTACACGTTTGATGACATCACGCCCGGGATTTTTTATAAAATCACCTCCGTTCTGGCGGCCAAGGGTCTTCAGATTCTAAACGCGACCATCACCACCTGGTCGAATAACGTCGTCGTGGATACCTTCCAAGTGCAAGACCCTGATTATTCCGGTCCGCCGGCCCCCTATCGTCTTAACGATGTTCAGGACACGATTGCCCTCGTTTTACTGGGCCAGAGGGAGATGGAGCATCCGGCGCATGCCGATGCCAGGATCCGGACGGCTTCTCCCCTTTTTCCACGGACGGCCCCGGTTCAGATCGAGCTCGACAACAGCACGTCCGAAAAATATACGATCATTGAGGTGTTCGCTCCCGATCGCACCGGGTTGTTGTCCGTGATCACCCAGTCCATCTTTGTGCTCGGCCTGTCCGTTCAGGCGGCCAAGGTGGCGACCCATCTGGATCAGATCGTGGATATCTTCCACGTGGTGGATCGGGCTGGACAAAAGATAGCGGACCCTGATAGAATCCGGCATCTTAAAGCGACCTTGACGCAGGATATCGGCCAGTTTCTGGAAACCTTCCAGGTTCAATGACGATCCCGGTAAAAGGGTGAAGCGATCCTTGAAACCATGATCACTTACAGGAGGAAATTTTCATGAATGTAAAAGAAGTTTTGGAATTTGCAAAAAAGAATAAAGTTGAGGTGGTTGATTTGAAGTTCGTGGATTTTCCCGGGACCTGGCAGCATTTTACCATTCCGGTGGAGGAGATGACCGAGGCTCTTTTTAAAGAGGGTTCCGGTTTTGACGGCTCGTCCATTCGCGGCTGGCAGGCGATCAATAACAGCGACATGCTGGTCATCCCCGATCCGAGCACGGCCATCCTCGATCCGTTCTGTCAGGCGACAACCCTGAGCATGGTCTGTGACATTTTAGATCCGATCACCCAGGAATCCTACAGCCGCGATCCCCGGCATATCGCCAAGAAAGCCGAGTCCTATCTCTTGAAAAGCAAGATCGGCGATGTGGCCTACTTTGGTCCGGAAGCGGAGTTCTTTATCTTCGACGGGGCGCGGTTCGATCAAACTACGAACAGCGGCTATTACTTTATCGAGTCGGAAGAGGGCATCTGGAACGCCGGAAAAGAGGGCGGTAATCTGGGATATAAACCCCGTCATAAAGAGGGGTATTTCCCGGTTGCCCCAACGGACAGCCAGCAGGATATCCGGACCGAGATGATTATCGAGATGAAGAAGGCCGGCATTCAGGTCGAGAAACAGCACCACGAGGTCGCGACCGCCGGTCAGGCCGAGATCGACGTCCGCTTTAATTCGCTCGTCCGGATGGCCGATACGATGATGCTGTACAAGTATATCGTGAAAAACGTGGCGAAGCGGCACGGGAAGACGGCGACCTTCATGCCGAAGCCGCTGTTCGGCGACAACGGAACCGGGATGCATACCCATCAATCCATCTGGAAAGAGGGAAAGCCGCTCTTTGCCGGAAAGGAATATGCCGGGATGAGCAAGATGTGTCTGCATTACATCGGCGGCATCTTGAAGCATGCCCCGGCGCTTGCGGCCTTCACCAACCCGACCACGAATTCCTACAAGCGCCTCACGCCGGGCTTTGAGGCCCCGGTCTTTTTGGCGTATTCCAGCCGGAACCGTTCGGCCTCGGTGCGGATCCCGATGTACTCCGCCAATCCCAAGGCAAAGCGGATCGAGGTCCGGTTTCCGGACCCGGCCTGCAACCCGTACCTGGGCTTTGCGGCGATGTTGATGGCCGGCCTTGACGGCGTTGAAAATAAGATTGATCCAGGACGTCCCATGGACAAAGATCTTTACGATCTGGAGCCCGAAGAGGCCGCCAAGATTCCGACCATGCCGGGGAGTCTGGATGATGCCCTGGACAATCTGGAAAAAGACCATG
>CAKKOZ010000100.1:0-1124 GCA_919901335.1 Nitrospiria bacterium
CCTCATTCACCACAAAAACATAAAGTCCGTCCGGCGTCACGGCCACGGCCATCGGGCCGGTCCCGACCTCGACCCGGGCGAGGGTCTCAAACGACGGGATTGACAGAACCGAAACACGGTTGCCGCCGTGGTGGGTGACATAGACCCTGGAACCATCCGGAGAAAGGGCGATGCCGCACGGGTTATTACCCAGAGATAGGGTCCGCACCACCTCGCCCCGCGCATTCTCGATGATCGAGATGTCATCGGAGTGATGGTTTGTCACCAGCGTAAACCGTCCGTCCGGCGTGACCACGATCCCCATCGGATTGGTCCCAACCGGGATACGTTTATTGATCCGGCGTTGCTCAAGGTCCAGAACAAACACCTCGTTCAGATCCTCCGAAATGGCATAACCCGTCCGTTCGAAGACGGATAGGCGCATGGGGTGGTATTCCCCCATGATCGTTTTAGCCAGCCGGAAGTCCGGGTAACCCCGGTCGATCCGCACGTTGGGAACCCCGCCGCCGCAGCCCCAAAGAACCGTGACCATCCATAAAGCCGTTGAAACAGCGGCGAGCTGTAACCGTGTTCCCTTTCTCATGGATGCCCCCCGATGGCCCCGACCCGCAATAATCCGTCGGCTACCTTCGTCGTCATCCGCCTCACCGATCCCGTCGGATCGGAAATCCAGACACGGTATTCCCCGGTCACATTGGTGACGTAAGCCACCCACCGGCCGTCCGGGCTGGCGGTCGGATGCCAGATCCGGGTGCCCTCCTTTGCCTGCGAGCGCGTCAACGAGACGGTCTCTTCCGTGACCAGATTCCTCCGGTACAACTCCTCATGCCCCTCCCGTTCGGAGACAAAGTAGAGGCTCTCCCCGTCCGGCGACCAGACCGGCAGCCGCGCGGAGGGATACCGTACGAGGGGCTTCACGTTTCGGCCGTCCCGGTCCATCACGTAAACGGCCGATTCCCCGTCGCGGTGCGAGGTAAATGCGATCCGCCGGTCGTCCGGCGACCAGGCCGGCTGGATATCGGCGCCGGGCGCCGTTGTCAGGCGCGCCGGACTCGATCCATCGGATGCCGCAACATAAATTTCCCAGTTCCCGTCGCGATTGGATTCAAAAGCGATCCAGTTTC
>CAKKOZ010000100.1:1224-2713 GCA_919901335.1 Nitrospiria bacterium
TCGGCCGGGGCGCTGACGGCGATCTCCTGATAGTCCGACATCCGGATCGCATAAATTTCTTCCCGTCCCCCCCGGTTCGATGAAAAGTAAATCTTCGTCCCGTCCGGTGACCAATACGGGCAGATATCGTTATCGGCATTGAACGTCAGGCGCGTTGGGTTGGAACCGTCCGCGTTCATGACGTAGATTTCCGGATTCCCGTCCCGGTAGGACGAAAACGCCACGTACCTCATGTCGGGCGAGTAGACCGGGCTGGATTCGGCCGCCGGGGTTTGGGTCAACCGGACAAGGTCCGTCCCGTCCGGACGCAGGGTGTAAACATTCCAGTTTCCATCTTTGTCCGATTCGAAAATGATCCTCTGCCCGTCGGAAGACCACCGCGGGTGATCTTCATCGGAAGGGTCATCCGTCAAGGCCGCCGCCTCGCCGCCCTCGGAAGGCATCCGAAAGATGTCCCAGCTCCCGTTCCGATCCGAGATAAAGGCCATTTGCCGGCCGTCGGGTGAATAGACCGAGGCATCGTTGTTCCCGGGGCTGTCCGTCAAGGCCTCCAAACCCGTTCCATCCGGATGCATCCGGTAGATCTGATAGGTCCCGTTTCGGTTGGAGACAAAGGCCAGCCATTGACCGTCCGGCGACCAGACGGGATTGTAGTCCTGGGCCTTGCTCTCGGTCAGACGTTGCAGTTTCCGGCCGTCCGGCTGGACGGTGTAGATATCCCAGTTCCCGCGGCGCCTCGAAGAGAAGACGATCTGACGGCCGTCCGGCGACCATCCATAGCTGCCGTTTCCATCCTCGGCGCGGTTTCGGGTCAGGTTCACGGGGTGGGTGCCGTCCGCGTTCATGACGTAAAGCTCCGTGTTGCCGTCACGATTCGAGACGAAAACGATGCGCTTGCCGTCCGGTGATGCGACGGGCCAGATATAAACCGGCTTGCCCTCGCGAAGGTCCATGGGCTGATCGCCTTCTGCTGAATCATACGGCTGGTTTCCCTTCAGCGGGTCCACCACGGAATGAAGCGCAGCTCCGCATCCCGAAAGGAAAAGGGCGGTGATCGAAACCATCAGGGTGACCAGTAGGGCCACTTGCTCTCTCCTTGCAGTTGGGTCAGCCGCGTTAAACGGGCTCCATCGGAATCCATCGCGTAGATCTGATTTTTCCCGTCGCGATCTGAACTGAACGCAATCTGTTTTCCATCCGGCGACCATTGGGGCGTGTTGTCGTTTGCAGGATGGTTGGTGAGGTTCTCCATCTCCTGACTCTCAACGTTGACGACATAAATCTCGCCCTTGCCCTGTTGAATTGACTCAAAAGCCACCCGGGTGCCGTCGGGGGACCAGGTGGGATTGGACTCCGCGCCGGCCATGTGTGTAAGACGAATCGGATGGGACCCATCCGCCGACATCAGATAGATCTCCCAGTTGCCGTCCCGGTTGGATTCAAACGCGATCCGTTTCCCATCCGGCGACCAGACCGGTGTCTCGCTGTC
>CAKKOZ010000100.1:2813-6064 GCA_919901335.1 Nitrospiria bacterium
CATAGATCTCCCAATGGCCGGTGGCGTTGGATTCAAAGGCGATCGTCTTCCCGTCCGGAGACCAGGCCGCCGCCAATTTTCCACCGGCAAGATCGGTCAACCGGGTTCTAGTCTGTTCGCTTCCCGATGGGACGGGCATGAGATAGATCTCGCCCTCCTCCTCTTTTCCCACGAGAAAAGCCAATCGGTCTCCAAAGCAGCCCTCTGGCTTCGCCAGGGGCTGCGCGGGGCCTGGGGGCATCGGAGCATCCGCCGAAGGCGGAGCGCACGGGCCCCCAGTTACAATGGGTGACCAGGCCGGCGCTCCTTCCCGGTCGGGGGTTTTTGTCATCCGGGTCTCCTTTAAATCTGCAAGGGTCATACTGTAGATTTCCCAGTTGCCATCGCGGTTGCTCGCATACGCCAGCCGTTGACCCTCCGGCGACCAGGCCGGCCAGATATTTTTTCCACGGCCCCGCGTCACATTCCTTAGGCCCCTGCCGTCCCGTTTCACGACGTAAATATCCCGGCCTTCTCCATGAAGGACGGTGAAGGCCAGCCACGGTCCACGCAAAACGGCATCAACCGAATCCGACCCGGGCCCGGATCCCCCGATTCCCATGCATCCGGCAAGAACAAAACCGAGCCCCATCAAAATTGAGCACCGGGCTGAGTTTGAGCGTCGGTGGCTCTCAGATCTCAAATTTGAAATTTTAAATTTCAGAATTGACCTGCCCGTTTGGCCTGCTCGGTCCCCCAGAGATGCATCATAAAAATCTGCCACGGGCCGCCGGCATCCGATGCGATAAAGCTGATCCGGGTTCCATCCGGCGACCAGGACGGGACCTCCTTGTCCGAAACGGTATCCGTCATCGTCTTCTGAATACGGCCGGCCAAATCCACCACGGAGATATAGGCGCCCGCCGACCCCTTCGAGACAAAGGCGATCATTTTCCCGTCGGGCGACCACCGCGGGCTGTCCTCCTCTTCCGGCGTACGGGTCAGTAGTCGCTGATGCGAGCCGTCCGCATCCATGACATACAGCTCCCAGTTGCCGGTCCGATTGGAAACAAAGGCGAGGTGTTTTCCATCCGGCGACCAGTTGGGACAGGTGTCCTCCGCCGAGTTTTTTGTAAGCGCCCGAGGCACGGATCCGGTGCCGTCCATGATATAAATCTCGTTGTTGCCGGTCTGATTGGATACAAAGGCCACCTGTTTCATGTCCGGCGACCATTTCTGGTTATCCTCGACGGCCGTGGCCGTGGTGAGCCGTCGTTGATCCGATCCGTCCGGCGTCATCGAATAAAGATCCCAGCTCCCCGATCGGTCCGAGATAAACATGACCCGGAACCCGTCATAAGACCAGATCGGCCAGAGGTCGTTGGCCGCGTTGTTTCGGCTCAGGCTCCTTTGATTCGAGCCATCCGAATTCATGACGTAGATTTCTTTGTTCCCGTCCCGGTCCGAGACAAACAACAGCTGCTGGCTGTCCGGCGACCAGATCGGGTCATCATCGCTGGCCGGATTTTGCGTCAGGTTCCGCGTGTGGCTGCCGTCTGCATCCATGGCATAGATCTCTTTATTCCCGTCCCGTCGTGATTCAAAGGCCAGTCGGGTCCCGTCGGGCGACCAGACCGGATTTTCTTCGTCCGTTTCGGTCTTCGTCAGACGGACGATCACCGGCGTGGTCCGGCTGATCCGATCGAAAATCATCGTATCAAGCATGGACGAATCCGTCGAGACCCGTTGCATTCCGCAGCCCATTAGGAGAAGGGACAAGATGACAGAGGATAGATGATAGGGGACAATACTTTTTTTCATCTCACAACTCACTTCGGCGCCCAAAACGGCCAGGTGTTGTCCGCCCGCGCCGGGGTCAAACGCTTTTGGTGGCGACCGTCGCGGTCCATGATATAGATGGCGTTGTGCCCATCCCGCCCGGACACAAACGTGATCTGTCCTCCGTCCGGCGACCAGGTCGGAATATCCGCATCCGTCGGTCCCGTTGTGAGCTGTTTCACGCCGGTTCCGTCCGTGCTTATGACGTACACCTGCCAGTTCCCGTCCCGGTTCGAAATCACCGTGAACTTCCGGCTGTCGGGCGACCAGAAAAACGCCCCGCGCCCGTCTTCATCGCGATGGCGGGTGACGTTCCTCGGATTCGAGCCGTCGGCATCCATGAAATAGATCTCGTTGTTCCCGTCCCGGTCCGACACGAAACCGATCCGTTTCCCATCGGGCGACCATTTCGGATTAAAATCGTTCCCCGGGCTGCGCGACAGATTCCTTGGATCAGACCCATCGCCGTTCATGACGTAGATTTCACTGTTTCCATCCCGCTCCGAAAGGAAGGCGATGCGGGAACCGTCCGGCGACCAGAACGGCCGGGAGTCCTCGGCCGGAGCGCGCGTCAACCGGCGGAGACCGGTCCCGTCGCTGTTCACGACGTAGATTTCGAAGTTACCGTCCCGTGTCGAGATAAAGGCCAACCGGCTCCCATCCGGCGACCAGAAGGGATCTTCGTCCTCGGCCGGATCGCGCGTCAATCGAACCGGATGGGACCCGTCCGCGTTCATGACATAGATCTCCTTATTCCCGTCCCGGTTTGAGACAAAGGCCACCCTTTTTCCATCGGCGGACCAGACGGGCCAGACATCATCGGTCGGATTTTTTGTGAGGTTGATCTGCTGCGAGCCGTCCGCATTCATCGAATAAATTTCCCAGTTCCCATCCCGATTCGACTCAAAGGCGATCTTCCGCAGATCCGGCCGGGCCGCCTCAAGCGATCCCTGTGAGACCCACCATCCCCCGATCAGCACCAGACCGGTCACGACTCCTCTTACGATTCGCTTGCGATCCTTTCTCATTCCAACCTCACAGTGGAAAAGCGATGCCACCCGCTCGCGACCCGGCCCGTTCCCTCCGAAATCCATTGCAGATCCGCCAGATCAAAGGCCGTCGCAGCAACCTCTCGATGGGATCCGTCTCGAAGATCGGTCAAATGGATCTTCGCGGACGGCGGCGTGCCGGTGACGTAGGCCAGCCATTTTCCATCCGGCGACCATCGGGGAATCCCCCGCCGGATCGGCGCCGGGCCGACGGCCGCAGGCACTGCGGCGTCCAAATCCATCACATAGACCTTCGAAGTCCCATCCCGATCCGAGATAAAGGCCATCCGGGAACCATCCGGCGACCAGACCGGGCCCTCATCCCTCGCCGGATGGCGCGTCGCGTTGACGGCATGGGAGGAAGCCATGTCCATGATATAAATC
>CAKKOZ010000101.1 GCA_919901335.1 Nitrospiria bacterium
TTAATTTTTTCTAATTGGGCGCCCCTGCGGGGGACCTATGGCGATAAACAATGACTGTAAAAAAACTTGTCTCCCCCCCCCCCATATAAAGTATATCCTATGAATGTAAGAGTCCCAGAATCATTTAGGGGACACAAAATCGATCCTTAACATATGTTATAAAAAATTATTCTGCCCTAGTTATCCGGAGATAATGGGTCATCAAAACTGAAAAAACCACTAAAAAATGAGGGGGGTGCCTCGAGACCCCGGTTTTCTAGTGAAGTTGACCCGGAAAAGTTCAAATATCGAATATTTGGACCCGATATCCTGGCTACTTTTTTTTTATTGAAACATCATTGACAAAAAATTTTTCTTAAATAGATATCGACCCCCTAAATTTATGGGGTAGATGGGGGGAAATGGTATTTAGATGTATTACTGTACGCTGAGTCGTTTGCGCTATCGTTTGACCCCAACTTCGTGGAAAAATCCCGAGATATTCCGACTCCAATTTTGAAAATTTTTAAAAAGTACTGTAATTTTGAGGAAAAAATTTTTTTTTATAACTCTCAAAAAATAATGGAAGTGACTAAATTACAACATATTTAGATGAATTTGATAATGGAGAGTTCGAATATACTGTTATTTGAGAAAATAACATTAGATTTTTTTAAAAAATAAGACATCAATGTTAAAAAAATTTCAATATAATTTATATATTATTTGTCCGATAAAATGATTTATTCTGTAAAAAACTATATATATATTGGGGTTGAGGTTATTTAGAGTATTTTACATCTCTGTCTTTGTTAGCCCGATTATTATTGAAAAAAATATTGTAATTCCAAATTAATAATTAAAAATAAATATTTTTAAATAAGGGATACGTCTTTGTTTCCAATATATAACTTTTATTTTAGCAAATTTTTAAATTACATTGCATCTTTGTTTTAAGATTCACTCCTATATTTCTGGAGGGAATTGGACCGAAAAAATTATTTTGTTAAAAGAATTAAAAATATTTGATCTATTTGGGCGCCCGTCTTTGGTCGCCAGACCAAATGTTCATTTATTATATGGTATGAATTAAAAATTTTTTTTAATATTTTCATTTTGAAAA
>CAKKOZ010000102.1 GCA_919901335.1 Nitrospiria bacterium
CTCAAAACCCGTTCGGCGCAGCGGGGGCCTTTTATCGGGACAAAGGTGGACGTGCATGTCCAGCCCCAAAAACAGAAATCGTATGAAATTCACGAGCTGGAAAATGTGATCCGTCACAGCCGCCTGGACGACTCGACCAAAAAAACGGTCGAGGCGATCCTGGAGCGGTGGATCAAGGCCGAGATCAAGGCCCACGGCTCGGCCAAAAGCCTCCGCTTCCAGGCCGAAGAAGCGATCGATCTGCTGGTCGACATCGTCGGCTGCGTGCTGGGCTTAAGCCTTATGGGCATTGATGAGGTCATGGCATCGTCCTTAAATCTCGGCAGCGGGGTGGTGGATGTCCACGGCCAAAAAGTCCAGGTGCCGGCGCCGACGACCGCGGAGCTGGTCCGGGGATTTACGGTCTACGCCAGTGGGCCGCCACAGGAATTGACAACCCCGACCGGGGCCGCAATCATCACCACGCTGGTCACGTCCGGCGGTTCGTTTCCCGAGATGCGCCTCCAGAAAGTCGGTTACGGCGCCGGAAACCGGGAATTTTCCAACTGGCCGAACATGCTGCGGATGCTGGTGGGCGAATCCCAACAAGTCACCCAGACCGATCGGATGATTCTGCTGGAGACCAACATGGATGATCTGAATCCCCAGGTGTATGAACACGTGATGGAACGGCTTTTTGCCGCCGGTGCAATGGACGTTTACCTGACCCCGATCACGATGAAAAAAGGCCGTCCCGGGATTCTGCTGAGCGTCCTGGCCGAACCGCATCAGGCCACGGCCCTGTCGGAGATCGTGTTTCAGGAAACGACCACGCTGGGCATCCGGCAGATGGATATCCATCGTCGTAAACTGCCCCGCGCCCTTCAAACGGTCGAAACCCGTTTCGGCCCCGTTCAGGTCAAGGTGGTCACGCGGTCCGGCGGCAATCAAAAACGGCTTCCGGAATATCAGGACTGCAAACGGATCGCTCAGGAAACCGGCCTGCCGCTCCGGCAGATCATGGATGAGCTGGAAGAGACGCTCAACCCCCATGAGATTCCCATGCCCCGCAGCCCCCGCAACCCGACGGAGGGCTCCTCGTGACCGGGTTGTTGCTTCTGGGGCTGCTGATCATTCTCGGCGGAGCTTATCTATTTACCAACGGCGTGGAATGGGTCGGGAAACGGCTCCGTCTTTCCGAGGGTGTGGTGGGAAGCATTCTGTCCGGCGTGGGCACGGCCATGCCGGAAACCATGGTCCCGGTCGTCGCCATTCTTTTCGGGGACGGCGAAGCCCGTGAAGGAGTCGGCATCGGAGCGATCCTCGGCGCCCCCTTCATGCTGACCTGTCTGACCCTCCCGCTTCTGGGGCTGGGCGTCCTCTTTTTCTCATGGATGGGGAAACGGACGACCGGAATCCCTCTCGACACCCATCTGGTCCGGACAGACCTGGGCTTCTTTATGACCTGTTACGGAATCGCCTTCCTGATCGCATTGCTCCCGTTTGGGGAATCGGGACGATGGATTAATTATACCGCCTCGGTGATTCTGATCGGACTGTACCTTCTCTATCTGCGGCGGGTTCTGATGAAGGAGGGGCCCATCGGCGAAGATCTGGGGCCGTTGATCCTCTCCCGAGGCCTGGGCCGAAACACCGACACTCCCCACACGGCCTTGATTCTGACTCAGGTAGCCCTGGGCTTCGGGCTGATTATCGGCGGGGCCCATTTCTTCGTAGCCGGCGTTCAAGAGGCGGCCCATGCCTGGGGCGTCTCGCCGCTTATTCTATCTCTTTTCATCACGCCGATCGCCACGGAACTGCCCGAAAAACTGAACAGCCTGATCTGGATCGCACAGCGGAAAGACACGCTGGCCGTGGCCAATATCACCGGGGCGATGGTTTTTCAAAGCACCTTTCCCGTCTCCGTCGGGTTGATCGGAACCTCTTGGCAACTGGACCGATATGGCCTTGCCAGCGCCGGGCTTGCGATCCTGGCCGCCTTTATGTTATACAGCCTTATTCGATTCCGCGGCCGGTGGCGTCCGATTCATTTGATCTTTTGCCTGTCTTTTTACCTGGCCTACATCCTGTACGTGTTCGGGTGACCCTTGGAATCCGCTAAGATCCTCATCGCAGATGACGAACCCCACATCATCCGTCCCCTCTCCTCCGTTCTTCAACTGGAACGCGTGAAAGAAACTTTGGGAGGCCGGAGCGGTTCCTGACATGGTCCTTACGCGGATACGAAAGAGCTTTAGGACCCGGGTGACGCTCTCGATTCTGGGCGTCGGTCTGATTGTCATTCTGCTGGGCCTCTCGGCCGGCTACTGGCTCGCCCGCATCCATCTGCAGAACACCATCGGGGCCCAGTACCGCGAGCTCGCCGCCAAGACCAGCGATAAAATCGGGTCGCTGATCCAGACCCACATCAAGGAGATGTCGCTGCTGGCCCTTTCCTCCGATGTCCGGACCGGCGTCGAAGTCGCGAATGCCGCGTATTCCCGACGGCGGATGTCGGAGGCGGACATTCAGAAACGGATCGAAATCCTGAAGGCCATCTGGAGCAGGAGCAAGGGGGTGGACGATCCCTTCGTGCGGGGATTTCTTCAGAACCCCGCTTCCAATTATATTAAAGGTTCTCTGCGCGATCCCAATGACCGGGCGGAGCATCTCTCGACCCTCATCACGGATCAACGGGGTATTCTGGCCGGCGCGGACGCGAAGCCGCCCAAGATCTATTACGGCGACGAGACCTGGTGGAAGGCCGCCTTTAACCAGGGACGCGGCGCCGTCTACATCTCGGACGTTCATACCACCCAGGAAGGCACGGAAGAGTTCGAAGATCTGTATGTCCTGTCCGTCGCCGTGCCTGTCATGGAAACGACGGGAACCCGGGCCATCGGCGTGATCAAGACGGATCTCCAGACCAAGCGGTTTTTTGAGGCCGTCACCAACGTCCATATCGCGAAATCGGACCATGCCATGCTGGCCAGTTCGGATGGGACGTTGATTTTTTGTCCCATTTTTTTAATACGAAACCACGTGCTCCGGCCGGAACTGATGCAGGCCATCTTGAAGGATGCCCCGGGCTGGGCGATCACCGCCGCGGATGTCCATTACGGCGGGCAAAGTTCGATCAACGGCTTCGCGCCGGTCACGATCACGCGAGCCATCCATCCCGACAGCTTCGGCGGAAAGCGATGGGTTATCTTTACCAGCCAGAATCCGGTCGAGACCTACGCGCCGGTCAACACGCTGCTGAATTGGATCTACTTTCTGGGCGCACTGGGAACCCTACTGCTGCTGTCGCTGGGGTTTTACGTAGCCGACCGGATCGTTCGTCCCATGCGGGAGCTTCAGAAAGGGGTCAAGCTGATCGGATACGGGAACCTCACCCACCGATTGAAGATCCATACCGGCGATGAGATTCAGGAACTGGCGGACGAGTTCAACGACATGGCCATCAAACTGCAGGCCGCTTACACCGGCCTTGAGAAGAAAGTGGCTGAACGGACCCGGGAGCTGGCGGTGGTCAACAAAATCACACAGCTTATCAGTTCCAAGCTGGACATCACCCAGATTTTCGAATCGTTCTGCGACGAGGTCGGCAAGTTGCTGCTTTACGACCGGATCAGCATCGCCTTGCTGTATGAAAACCAGCGGCAGATCGGACTCCGGTTGATCAAGACGAATGGCGCCCCCACGGTCAGCCATGATTTTCCAAGGCCCAAGGCCGGGACCGTGATCGGCTGGGTCGTGGATCATCAACAACCGTATCTCCGGGCCGATGTGCTGGAGGCAAGCGAGTTCCATGAAGACCGGTTGATCGCAAAAGAAGGGTTGCGTTCCTACATTGCAGTCCCCATCGTTTCCCAGAACAGGACGATCGGAACCTTGAATCTGGTGAGCCGCCGCCCCCAAACCTATTCGGAGCGGAACCTGGATATCCTGATCCCGATTGCGGAACAGGTGGCGATTGCGGTCGAGACGATCCGACTGTTCGAGCAGACCCAAAAGCTGGACCAATTGAAATCGGACTTTGTTTCCAAGGTGTCTCATGAGCTGCGGACGCCCCTGACGTCCATCAAAGGATTTGCCGAGATCCTGCTGTCCTACCAGGATGTGGACCCTAAAACCCGGCAGGAGTTCATCTCGATCATCCATGAAGAGAGCGAGCGTCTGACCCGCCTGATCAACGACGTCCTCGACCTCTCCAAGACCGAATCCGGAAAGACCGAATGGCGCATCCAGCCCATTGTGCCGTTTGAGATCGTGGTGCGCGCCGCGAAATCCATCCAGGCCATGGCGATGGAGAAAAACCTGCCGGTCGTGATCGAGGTTCCGGAAACCCTCCCGAAAATGCGGGGAGACGCCGATCAGTTGATGCAGGTCCTGGACAACCTCCTGAGCAACGCCATCAAGTTTTCGAACCACGGCCACATCACCCTCCAGGGCGCGCAGGAGGACACGATGGTCCGGCTCTCGGTCATCGATGCCGGAATCGGAATCCCCGAGTCGGATCTCGAGACGATCTTCGATAAGTTTCACCAACTGGGGGATCCCCGGAGCGGTAATCCAAAAGGCACCGGCTTGGGGCTCGCCATCTGCCGTGAAATCGTCCAGCATCTGGGCGGAAAGATCTGGTGCGAGAGCCCGCCCGGGGAAGGAAGCCGGTTCCATTTCACCCTCCCCGTCTGGTCGGACAGCCTTCGAAATGCCGACGCGGTGGATCCATGACGGCCGGACCTTTAAAGATGACGGACCTACCGACGTGATGAACGTCATGGCCCTATCGCGTGATCGCGAAATCAAGAAAGTCCTCTGGTCCATCCTAACGCTGAACCTGCTGGTGGCCGCAGCCAAACTGGTCTATGGTTATCGGACCGGCAGCCTCAGCATGTGGGCCGACGGCCTGCATTCGATGTTCGACGGCGCATCGAACGTGGTCGGACTGATCGGCATCTGGGCCGCCGCCCATCCCCCGGACGAATCGCATCCCTACGGCCACCGAAAATTTGAAAGTTTCGCGGCCTTTGCCATTTCGGTCTTCTTGTTTGTCGCCTGCTTTAAAATTCTCGAGAGCAGCTACTCTCGCCTGACCGACCCGGGCATCCCCCGCGTAACGGCGCTGAGTTTCGTCGTGATGCTGGCCACCATCGGAATCAACGTGTTTGTCACGCGGTACGAGCAGAGACGATCCGCCGAGCTCAAGAGCGGGATTCTCCATGCCGATTCGATGCATACCCTAAGCGACGTCTATTCCTCCATCTCTGTGCTGATCGGCCTGGTCGCCGTCCGGCTGGGCTTCCCCGTTTTAGATCCGATCATGGCCGTCGTGATCGCCGGGTTCATCGGACGGACGGGATTCCAGATCCTGTTCGAGACCTCCCGCGTCTTGAGCGACGCGTCCTGCGTGGATCCCCGTCGGGTCCGGGAGATCGTGATGCAGACCCCGGGCGTCAAGTCCTGTCACAGCATCCGCACGCGGGGACTGGAAAACCATGTCTTTGTGGACTGCCACATCCAGGTCCAGTCCGACATGACGACGGAGCGGGCCCATGACCTCGTGCATACGATCGAGGGTCTGATCAAGAAAGAGATGTCGGAGGTGGCCGACATCGTGATTCATGTGGAGCCGGACGCCAAGCACGATTTTCACGTCTCCCCATGAAACCTGTTATTGCCATCACGATGGGCGACCCGGCCGGAATCGGACCGGAGATCATTGTCAAGGCGCTCTCAAAACTTCGTGGCAGCCGGGTCCGGCAACTCTGTCGGCTCGTGGTCATCGGAAATCTCGCCGTTATAGAAAGGGCCGCGAAACGACTTAAATCCCCCATCGAAATCCGTTCCATCGCCGACCCCGAAAACGCCGGGGCCTCACGGGCAGGGATGGACGTGATTGATCTTATGAATGCCGATCTTTCACGACGGGTGATCGGCCGACCCAATGCCGCGTGTGGACGGGCCGCCGTCGAGGCGATCCGGACAGCCGTTCGCCTTGCGATGGATCAGCGTATCGCGGCCATCGTAACCGCCCCGATCAGCAAGGAAGCGCTGCATGCGGCAGGGTATCCTTATCCCGGCCACACCGAGCTCCTGGCGGAACTGAGCGGCGCAAAGGAAGTTGGAATGTTGATGGTTAGCAAGCAACTCCGCATCCTCCTCGCCACCACGCATCTGGCGATGCGCGACCTCCCGGAACGTCTGACCCGGGAACGCGTGCTGAGCGCCATCCGTCTGGCTCACACCGCCGCGGTACGGCTTTTCAAAATCCGCCGCCCACGACTGGCCGTCACCGGTCTCAACCCGCACGCCGGCGAAGGCGGACTGTTCGGTCATGAAGAGGACGAAATCATCCGGCCAGCCGTCGAGGCGGCCCGCCGCAAGGGAATTCCGGTCGTCGGCCCGAAGCCGGCCGACAGTCTGATCCGCCATGCGTACGAGGGCAAGTATGACCTGGTGGTCGCGATGTACCATGACCAGGCGCTGATCCCGATCAAGCTTCTGGGCTTCGGCCGCGCGGTCAATATCACCGTGGGACTTCCGTTTGTCCGGACCTCGCCGGATCACGGAACGGCCTACGACATCGCCGGAAAAGGGATCGCCGACCCCGGAAGCCTGATCGAAGCGATCCGGATGGCGGTGATGCTGGCAAAGCAACAAAAAAACTGATTATTACGGATGTAAAGTGGGCGGGTGGCCGGAGGCGGGGCGCCCCATCCGCCCGCAACGGAAAAACCCACTGGGTGGGAGTCGACAAACCCCAACAGTGAGTTGAACGGAGTGAGGACGGATGGGGCTGCCGCAGGACAGGACCCGCCCTCTTACGATTTCAATTCGATCAAAACCATGCAACGATCAAAACGCAAAGCGCTCGGCCAGCATTTTCTCCGCGACCCAAACATCGTCCGCAAGATGATGTTACGGGCCGAGATCCAACCCAACGAAACGGTCGTCGAAATCGGGCCCGGCCGCGGCGTGCTGACGCGCGCCTTGAATGAGACGGGTTCAAAGATCTTCGCAATCGAGTTGGATCGTTCTCTCGATGAACCGCTGCAAAAAGAATTTAAAGATTCCCCCAACGTCCGGATCATCCATGCCGACGCATTGACCTATCCCTTCGAAGATATCCCCGCGCCGTTTGCCGTCGTGGCCAACCTGCCCTACTCCATTTCGACGCCGCTCCTGTTCCGTCTTCTGGAACTGCGCTCCCGCGTCAGCCGCATGGTCCTGATGCTTCAATGGGAAGTGGCGCGCCGCATCGTGGCCCGCGAAGGCGGGAAAGAGTACGGCCTTCTCTCGATCGGCGTACAGTTCTATGCCGAACCCCGGCTGGAGTTCATCGTTCCGCGAGGATGCTTCAGTCCCAAACCAAAGGTGGACTCAGCTGTCATCCGCCTCCGGATTCGGCCGACACCGAGGGTGGCCGTGAAGGATGAACCCTTTTTCTTTCGCGTCGTCCGGGCCGGATTCGGCCATCGCCGCAAATCGCTGCGGAACGCGCTCAAAGACGGCGGCTTCCCGGCCGACGCCGTCGAGGAAGCACTGGACGCTGCGTCAATCACAACCGGGAATCCCCAGCGCCGCGCCGAGACGCTCTCGATCGAGGA
>CAKKOZ010000103.1 GCA_919901335.1 Nitrospiria bacterium
GTGAGGAGAGAAAACGATTAACGAGAATGCGGAGGTAAAAAGGCAACGTGGAATACATTCCAAATACCAAAGAAGAACAACACCAGATGCTCAAAGCGATCGGGGTCGAAACGATCGAGGATCTTCTGGGCGACATCCCGTCCGAGATCCGGCTCACGCGCGGGCTTCAGCTTCCCCCGCCGCTGTCCGAGCCGGAATTAAAGACCGAGATGCTGCGGCTGAGCGAGAAGAACGCCGACCTTCTCCATCACGTCTCGTTCCTGGGCGCCGGGGCTTATGATCATCATATCCCATCGGTGGTCGGCCACCTGGCCTTCCGGTCCGAGTTCTACACCTCCTACACGCCGTATCAGGCCGAGATGAGTCAGGGGCTGCTCCAGACGATCTACGAATTCCAGACGATGATCGGAGAGCTGACCGGGATGGAGGTGGCGAACGCCTCGCTCTACGACGGCGGCTCGGCCCTGGCCGAGGCCGCGATGATGGCGCTGCGGGTCACCAAACGAAACAAAATCCTCGTCTCCTCCACGATCCATCCGTCCCATCGGGCCGTGCTCAAGACGTATCTGTCCGGACTCAAGCCGACGATCATCGAGCTTCCGTCCGAGAACGGGGCGACCGATCTTGTCGCCGTCGGGAAACGACTGGCGGAGGATGTCGCCTGCGTCCTGATCCAGACGCCCAATTTTCTGGGTTGTCTTGAACCGGTGGAAGGACTGGCGCAGGAGGTCCATCGGCACGGCGCGCTACTGGGCGTGTCGGTCGATCCGATCAGCCTGGGCATCTTAAAATCGCCCGGCGAGGCCGGCGCCGATATCGTTGTGGGAGAAGGCCAGGGAATGGGGTGCGGCCTGAACTTCGGCGGGCCTTACCTCGGTTTCTTTGCGACGAAAAAAGAGTACGTCCGACAGATGCCGGGCCGGGTTGTGGGCGCGACCGTGGACACCCAGGGCCGACGGGGATATTGTCTGACGTTGCAGACCCGCGAGCAGCATATCAAGCGCGAGCGGGCCACCTCCAACATCTGCACGAACGAGGCGCTGGCCGCATTGTCCGCGACGATTTATCTTTCCGTCATGGGTCGGCAGGGGCTGCGGGAAGTGGGCCGGCTCTGCATGCAAAAGGTCCATTACTTAAAACACCGCCTCTGCGCAATCAAAGGGTTTGAGATGGCCTTTGCACGGCCCTTCTTTAAGGAATTCGTCGTGAAAACTCCGGTCCCGCCGGCCCGGATCAACAAAAAGCTGTTTAAGCACAAGATCGTCGGCGGGCTGGATCTGGGCGAGGTTGATCGCAAGATGAAGAATCACTGGCTCGTCTGCGTGACGGAGAAACGGACGAAGGAGGAAATGGACCAGTTCGTCGCCGCGGTCAAGGAGGTCACTCCATGAGTGAACCGTTGATTTTCGAGAAAAGCGTGCCGGGACGCAAAGGCTACTCGCTTCCGGACCTGGATGTGCCGGAGGTGCCGATCGTCGAGCTGCTCCCGGCCGATTATCTCCGGAAAGACCCGCCGCTCCTGCCGGAGTTGAGCGAGGTGGACGTGGTGCGTCACTTCACCAATCTTTCACGGGATAACTACGGTGTTGACCAGGGCTTCTATCCGCTGGGATCCTGTACGATGAAATACAATCCGAAAGTGAATGAAGACGTGGCCCGGTATGATGGGTTCGCGGCGCTGCACCCGCTGCAGCCGGTTGAACAGACCCAGGGCGCGCTGCAGTTGCTGTATCAATTGGAGGCGGCGCTGCGTGAGATCACCGGGATGGACCGCGTGACGCTACAGCCCGCGGCCGGCGCGCAGGGCGAGCTGACCGGGATGCTGATGATCCGGGCCTACCATCAGTCAAACGGCAATCCCCGACAGAAGGTGATCGTGCCGGATTCGGCCCATGGAACGAACCCAGCCACGGCGGCCTTGGCGGGTTATCAAGTCCAGGTGGTCCATTCCAACGCGGCCGGCCTAGTCGATATGGAAGATCTCAAACGTCTGGTCGACCCGGATACCGCCGCGCTGATGCTGACCAACCCCAACACGCTCGGACTGTTTGAGCGGGATATTCTTAAAATCGCCGAGCTGCTGCACGGCGTCGGGGCATTGCTGTACCTGGACGGGGCCAATCTCAACGCGCTGCTCGGGCTCTGCCGGCCCGGGGACATGGGGTTTGATGTCGTCCATTCCAATTTTCACAAAACCTTCACCGTGCCCCACGGCGGAGGCGGGCCTGGGGCCGGCGCGCTGGGCGTGAAATCCCATCTAACGCCGTTCCTTCCCGTGCCGGTCGTTGAGAAGACCGACAAAGGTTATGTGTTAGATGACCGTCGGCCGCAGTCCATCGGGAAGGTCCAGACCTTCTATGGTAATTTCGGGAACCTGGTCCGCGCGTACACCTATATCCGTCGGATGGGGGCGGTCGGTTTTCGGAAGGTCAGCACCAACGCGATCCTAAACGCCAATTACATTCGCAAACGGCTGGAACATGCCTATCCGGTTCCGTACAACCGGTTCTGCATGCATGAGTTTGTGGCCTCGGCCAAGAAGTTCCGCGACAAGGATGTCCATGCCTGGGATATCGCCAAGCGGTTGATCGACTACGGCATCCACCCGCCGACCGTCAACTTTCCGATGGTGGTGGAAGAGGCCCTGATGATCGAGCCGACCGAGACCGAGCCGAAGGAAAACCTCGATCGTTTCTGCGACGTGATGCTGCGCATCGCGAAAGAGATCGAGGAGGATCCGGAGTTGGTGAAGAAGGCGCCGCAAACGCGCACGGTCACCCGGTTGGATGAGGTCCGGGCGGTCAAGCAGCTTGATCTTCGCTGGAGACCGGCATGATTGAAGCGCGGACCGTCAAGACATACGAGGGTTGATTTGGTGCGGACGCATGACATTTTAATCGTGGGCGCCGGCCTGGCCGGGATGCGTGCGGCGGTGGCCGCCGCGCCGGGGCTGGATGTGGCGATCATTTCCAAAGTCCATCCGCTTCGGAGCCATTCCGTCGCGGCCCAGGGCGGGATCAATGCGGCGATGAGTCCGAACGATTCCTGGGAGGCGCACGCCTTTGATACCGCAAAAGGGAGCGGCTATCTCGGCGATCAGGATGCGATCGAGGTGATGTGTCAGGAAGGGCCGGCCGATATCCTGGAGATGGAACGGCTGGGGGCGATCTTCAGCCGAAATGAGGAGGGCCAGATCGCGCAGCGCCCGTTCGGCGGCGCCGGCTATCCCCGGACCTGCTACGCGGCCGACCGCACCGGTCATGCGCTGTTGAATGCCATGTACGAACAGCTCCTGAAAAAGGGCGTCTTTGTGTATGAAGAATGGTATGTCCTGTCGCTGATCGTTGAAGACACGATTTGCAAGGGCGTGATCGCGATGGATGTACTGCGCGGCGAGCTGCATGCCATCGGGGCCAAGGCCGTGATCTTTGCAACCGGCGGCTACGGCCGGGTCTATTCCAGCAGCACCAATGCCGTCATCAATACGGGAGACGGCATGAGCATGGCCTACCGCGCCGGGGTGCCGCTGATGGATATGGAATTCGTCCAGTTCCATCCGACCACCTTGCGGGACACCGGGATCCTGATCACGGAGGGCGCTCGGGGAGAAGGGGGATACCTCCTCAACACGTTGGGTGATCGGTTCATGAGCCGGTATGATCCTCAGCGGATGGAACTGGCCACGCGCGATTTCGTCAGCCGTTGCGCACAGCAGGAGATCGAGGAAGGGCGGGGGGTGAACGGCTGTGTCTTGCTGGACCTCCGGCATCTCGGAAAGAAAAAAATCATGGAGCGTCTGCCGCAGATTCGAGAGCTGGCGATCAGTTTTGTGAGCGTGGATCCGATCGAATCCCCCATTCCCGTGAGACCGGGGGCGCACTATTCGATGGGCGGGATCCGGACGAATGCCTGGTGCGAAACGGCGCTGACCGGTTTCTATGCCGCGGGAGAATGCGCCTGCGTGAGCGTGCACGGGGCCAACCGACTGGGCGGAAATTCGTTGCTGGAGACGATTGTGTTCGGCCGTCGGGCCGGGATCCGCGCTTCGGAGCATGTCCGTACGGTGACATCGGTCGAGATGTCCTCCGCGCCGCTTCAGGCGGAACGGAAAAAAGTCGAGCGGCTCCTCAAGCGCAAAGACGGTGAGCGCATCGGATCGCTTCGGGAGGATCTGGGCGCGGCGATGACGGACCATCTCGGGATTTTTCGCGACCGGGAGAGAATGCGAAAAGCCCTCCAGCAGATCCGCGACGTACGACAGCGGTATGGGACTATTTATCTGGAAGACCGGGGGACGGTTTTCAATACCGAGCTGACCCACGCGCTGGAGCTCAGTTCGTTGATTGATCTGGCCGAAACGATCGTGGTCGGTGCGATTGCGCGGGAAGAAAGCCGGGGCTCCCATTACCGCACCGACTTTCCGAACCGGAACGACGCCGCCTGGTTGAAACATACCCTGGCCTACTGCACCGAGTCGGGGCCGCGACTTGAGTATGCGCCGGTTACGATTACGCGGTTCCCTCCCGCAGGTTAGCAGGCTGCTGAAAAAGTCCGGCTGTCTCATCATTGTCACTAAAACACAACACATCGATCAGGGTTTGTTGCCTTTATACAACATGGAACCGTCTTTTTTCATTTGACTGATCCGTAATAGTGCAATGGAGCTATTTTTATTTATTAATTACAGTCAGTTATATAAGATCGAAAAACGTATCTACGTAGTTTTGTTATGGTATGCCACTTGCAGTATATCCTGGGACAATCAATATTGGATCTCTCATGCATCTTCAACAAACCATCAAAAAAATCGTTCACTGCTCCGGCATCGGGCTTCATTCCGGCGGGCCGGTGGCGCTCCGACTGGTGCCGGCCCCGATCGATACCGGGATCGTCTTTCTAAGGAAAACGGCCCACGGATCCATTCCAGTAAAAGTGGACGGGACCAAGGTCGTGGCCACATTGCTGTCCACCACGATTGGCGAGAACGGGGCCAAGGTCCAGACCGTGGAACACCTTCTTGCGGCGCTGGCCGGGCTTCGCATCAGCAATCTGATCATCGAGTTGGACTCAGCCGAACTGCCGATCATGGACGGGAGCGCCAAACCGTTTGTGGACTTGCTTCTCTCGGCCGGGATACTGGAACAGAACGCTCTGCAGCCGGTCTTGAAGATCACGCACCCGGTTGAGGTGCGCGAGGGCAAAAAATGGATCACGATCCGTCCGTCCGAAACCTTCTCGGTGAGCTGCGCCATCCGATTTGATCACCCGTTCCTGTCGAACCAGAGCTATCGCTATGAGGCCGCACCCGAGGAATTTGTCCAATGGATCGCGCCGGCCCGGACCTTCGGTTTCCTCAATGAGGTGGAGGCCCTGCGCAGTCAGGGGCTGGCCCGCGGCGGCTCGCTCGAGAATGCCGTCGTGATCGGAGATGAAGGCGTTTTGAATCAAGAGGGGCTTCGATATTCGGACGAATTTGTCCGGCACAAGGTGCTCGACATGCTGGGGGATCTCTCGTTGCTGGGCATGCCGATCCTGGGGGAAGTCGAGGCCTATTGCCCCGGTCATCAGTTGAACACGAAGCTGGTTTCGAAGATCCTGTCCTCGACCGATTCCTGGACGATCCTTAAGGACCGCCCGTCCGCGGCCCGGACAAAATCGCCGACGGATTCCCGGATCACCGCTCGTGTGTCCTAATGATCTGGGCCGTCTCTTTCGTCGGCCACCCTGCCCGTTAATCGCCTGTTGACCCGCTTCCGTTAAACCGGTAGAATCCCCGCATGACCGGTCCGATCGTTTTATCCGCATCCGATGTGTCGTTGGCCCTCTCCGATCCTTTCGGTCTGTGGCATGACCGTCACGGTGATCCGAGATTCAAAGATCCTGAAGATGAATATGCGCTTTTCCTCAAAGAACAGGGATTGCGGATCGAGAAGGAACTGCTGTTAAAACGGCATGAGCAGTTCACCGATTTGAAAGCCCTGTCCTTTGAAGCGGCCGTGACCCAGACGAAGCAGTTGTTGAAATATGGTCACGTGGTGATCTACGGCGGCGCGCTGGAATCGGGCGCGCTGGGCCTGCGGGCAAGACCGGATGTCATTCAGGTGGAGCGGGGACGGTGCGTCATTGAGGAATATAAGCTGGCCGGAACGCCGGACGAGACGCACGAGATCCAGGCGCTGGTTTACGCCTATCTTTTAAAGCAAGGGTACGGGATGGCATGCGAGAGCCAGGTCGTCTCGCGCCTCAACGAGACCTTCCCGATCCCGTATGACGAGACGCGCGTCGAAGAGGCCATTCGCCGCGCGCGCGGGATCATCGCCGGCGAACGACCGCCCTACCCGGTCTACAATGGCCGGTCCCAATGGAAAAAACTTCAGAATAAGACGGCGCACGATTTTCAGGACATCACGCTGACCTGGAATGTCGGCGCGGCCCATGCCGGGACGTTTCACCGGATGGGCATCCATACCCTTGACGATCTCTCGAGGCTGGATCCCAATGCGTTGAGAACGATCAGGGGGCTCGGCCCGAAGAAAGTCCCGCAAATCCTGAACTCCGTGAAATCCCAACTTTCAAAGAAGGCGATTCGAGTCGGCGCCTACAAGCCGCTTGAAAATCCTCCCGAGGTTGAGATCTTCCTGGATCTGGAGGGAAGCGGTGAGCTGTTTCAGGACGATCCGGACTGGAACTGCATTTATCTGATCGGTCTGATCCCGCGATCCGGGAGTCCTGAAGGGGCGTATCTTGCCTATCTGGCCAAACGACCGGAGGATGAAAAAACGATCTTGACCGGATTTTTTGACTATCTAAGAAAAGAATCCCGACGTTATCGGCTCTATCATTGGGATCATTACGAGAGGACGCAATTAAGAAAAGCCAGCGAGCGCCACGGTCTTCTGGAGGATTACGAAGCCTTGATCCGACCGCATCTTGACGACCTTTGCAAGGCGGCTCAGGAGTCCTACGTGCTGCCGATTCCCGGCTACAGCATCAAGGTCGTTGCACCCTACTTCGGATTCCAATGGAGACAGGCCGCCTCGGAAGTGGATGCGATGAAGAGCGCGATGATCTGGTATAAGCAGGCCGTTGAAGGCGGCACCGGCCATGCCCTGGATAAGGTTCTTCGATACAACGAGGATGACTGTAAAGCGATGATCATTGTGAAGGACGGGCTTGAACGATTGGAACGCGAGGGCAGGGGCGGTTCGCGAACCGCCCCTGCGGTTATCGGTAATTCGTAAACTGCAGCGGAAGTCCGAAATCCAGGCTTTTGAGAAAGGCGATGACGGTCTGGAGCTCGTCCTTATTCTTGCTCAAGACGCGGACCTGGTCTCCCTGAATCTGGGTCTGGGCCTTGAACTTCGCATCCCGGATCGCCTTGGCGATCTCTTTGGCCTTCTCGGATGAGATCCCCTGTTGGAGCGTAACTTTCTGCCGGACCGTTCCGCCCAGCGCTTCTTCCAACGCGCCGTAACTCAACGCCTTCAATGAAACGCCGCGCTTCACAAGCTTGGACTGGAGAATATCCAGAACGCTCTTTAATTTGTATTCATCATCCGACATCACGATCAGCTCGGTTGCCTCCAGCGTGATGCTGCTCTTGCTTCCCTTGAAGTCGAACCGCTGGGCCAGTTCTTTGGCGGCCTGGTCCACGGCGTTTTTAACCTCCTGCATGTCCGTCTTGGAAACGATATCAAACGAACTGAGATCGGCCATGGTCTTTTCCTTTACGAAGCGCGCTGAAGGATTGCGATCACCAGTTCCGCCAGTTTCTGCGGACTGAAGGGTTTGCTCATGTAATCGGCCGCACCGCTCGCCAGGCCTTGCTCCTGATTCGCCTGTTCGCCGCGGGCCGTCAGCATCACGATGGGAATCCGGGCCGTGTCGGGATCGGCTTTCAGTTGTTGACAGGCCACAAACCCGTTCATCTTGGGCATCATCACGTCCATCAAGATCATATCCGGCTTCAGGCTCTTGGCCATCTCGACCGCTTCGAGGCCGTTGGTCGCCTCGATCACCGTCAG
This sequence comes from Nitrospiria bacterium, assembly GCA_919901335.1. Classification (GTDB taxonomy): domain Bacteria; phylum Nitrospirota; class Nitrospiria; order JACQBZ01; family JACQBZ01; genus JACQFA01. The sequence goes on from CAKKOZ010000103.1 coordinate 8,025, forward strand.
GCCGCACCGGCCGAGCTTGATTTTAATCAGCTCCCGTACGAATTTTTCATCGTCCACGACCAACACTTTCTTTCCCGGCACCGGGGTGATATCAGGGGTCGTCATGTCGTCTCTCCTCCGGAACCGGACTGGGCGGGAGGCGGGCCGGTGAATTTGACCGCGGAGTTTCCGCCGCGCGACCGGGCCTCGTCCAGGGCCAGATTGGCCCGGACCATCAGCTGTTCCGGTGTCTCGCCGTCTTCAAAAAAGGTCGCCACCCCGATGCTGATCGTAAAGCGATTGGGTTTGGTCTGATTGTCGGGGGGCGATTCAAACGGAGTAAACGCGTGCCGTTCGACCGCGGCCCGCAGTTTTTCCCCGAATAGTGCGGCCGATTCCTTCGTCGTTTCAGTCAGGAGGATGGCAAACGTGCTCCCGCCGCATCGGCAAATAGGATCGGCCGACCTCGTGTTTTTCCGGAACAGTTCGGCCGCCTCCCGGATGACGCGGTTGCCGGCTTCAGTTCCGTACTGTTGATCGAAGGACCGGAACCCGTCCAGATTGGTCAGGAGGAGCGAGAAGGTCCGCCGGATCCGAAGCGTGCGGCTTGCCTCATCGGCGAGCCGGTTCTGAAGATAGCGTTCGTTGTAAAAGCCGGTCAGGCCGTCCACCATGCTGGCCTTCTCGGGATACAACGTTTCGAATTTCCGGATCTCGGCCAGCACCGACTCCCGAAGCAATGTACCCTTCTGGATCACGCCCCGGATCTTGGCGTTCAGCCGGCTCCGGTCCTCCTCCGTGAGGGTCCGCGCCGTAAAGATGATCACCGGGATGTTTTTGGCCGTGGGGTGCAGTTTGAGCCGCTCCAGCGCCTCGAAACCGTTGACGTCCGGCATCAGAAGGTCCAGGAGGATTAAATCCGGCTGGACTTCGATTGCGAGATCGATTCCTTCGACGGCCCGTTGGGCCTTCAGAACCCCGTAGCCTTCCGATGCGAGAATGGCGGACATCAACTGGAGAATCGCCGGATCATCGTCGATCACCAGAATCGTGACCGGTTTCCGCTTGATCTTCGTTGGGAGGCTGAGCTTCTTGAGACTCCCAAGCAGCGCCTTCCGGTCGATCGGCTTGGAAAAATAATCGGTGGCTCCCAGGCTGAACCCCAGCTCACGGTTTTCGATGATCGAGACAATGACGACCGGGATGTCCTTCGTTTCCGGCATCTGTTTTAATTTCTGGAGTACCTCCCACCCGTCTTTTCTCGGCAGCATGATGTCGAGCGTGATCGCAAACGGTTTCAGCAGCCGGGCCTTCTCGATCGCCTCGTCCCCGTCCACGGCATGGTCAACGTGGTACCCTTCCTGGGTCAGGTAGAGGCCCAGGAGTCTTCCGATGGTGGGATCGTCTTCCACCACCAGGATGCGCGGGAGGGTGGAGGAGGGGGCCGTCTCCGGTGCGACCTGGGTTTCCATGTCTTTGACAAGAACCGTTTCGGCCGCGGTCTCTGCAATGGGCTCCGCCGGCTCCGGCACGGCCTGCATCGGGAAGACGATCGTGAAGGTGCTCCCGCGCCCGTACTGACTCTCGACGCTGATGCGCCCGCCGATCAGCTCCAAAAACTGTTTTGTGATCGTAAGGCCCAGTCCCGTGCCGGGGTAATCCCGCGTAAAGTCGCTGTCCACCTGCTGGAACGCCTCAAAGATTTTGGCCTTGTCTTCCGGCCGGATGCCGATCCCGGTATCCGAAACGGCGATCTCCACGGCCGGCCGGTTCTGCAGCGTTGTGGGCCTCGACCGGATACGGATCTCACCGCCGGTCGGGGTAAATTTAATGGCGTTGCCCAAAAGGTTCAGCAGGATCTGCTTTATTTTTCCCTCATCGGTGTAGAGCGACGACGCCCCGGACTCGACGGTCGTTTCGAGGCTCAACCCTTTTTGGGCCAGCAGCGGGGTGACCGTCCGCTTGACGCTGTCGATCAAGGGGGCGAGGTCAAACGGCTGATAATGGATCTCCATCTTTCCGGCGCGCAGTTTGGACAGATTGAGGAGGTTATTGATGATCTCCAGAAGGTGATGACCGCTTTCCTGCATGGTCCGGATGTATTCCTCCTGATCCGGGTTCAGATCACCCGGGATGCGGTCCAGCAGCAGCTCCGAGAAGCCGATGATCGAGGTCAGCGGCAATCGCAGCTCGTGGCTCACGTTCGACAGGAATTCCGATTTGAACCGGTCGATCTCCTTCAAACGCTCCACCATAGTGTGCTCACGCGCGTACAGCGTGGCGTTGTCGATCGCGGTTCCCATCTGGTTTCCGATGGAGGACAGGAGTTGGAGGTCGGACGGCGCGAACCGGCGTGAATCCCGGCTGGCGACCGTCAAGGTCGCCACGAGACGGTTTTTGCTGTGGATCGGGATCGAGACGATAAAACGGAAACCGCTCCGAACCAGCAGACTCGTCGGATAGCCATTCAGCTGCGCCTCTTCAATCACGACCGGTTTTCCGGACGTCGCCGCCTGGCCCGCGATCGGGTCGCCCGTGTCGATCTCGGACTTCGATTGGACCAGTTCTTCGGGGAGACCGCGATGGGCCTTGAGAAACAGCCGTCCGCTTTTCTCATCCCAAAGACGAATGATTCCGGCTTCGGTCTGCATCACGTCCAGAATTTTCCCCAACGCCGCATCCAGGATTTCCTGGAGATCGAGGGACTGATTGACGGTCATGGCGATGGTGTTGAGCGCGGACAACTCCTGGGTCCGGTCGGCCACGCGCTCTTCCATATCGGCATAAGACTCCTGGAGGCTGGCGGTCATCCGGTTGAATCCGTCGGCCAACTGTTCGATCTCGTCGTTCGTCTCGATCTTCAGGCGGTGGCTTAGATCGCCCTGCCCGATCCGCTCGGTCCCTTCATGGAGAAGATGCACCGGCCGCATCAACCGTTTCGACACGGCGAGGGACAGAAGCACCATCAGACCGAGAAGGATCGCACTCGCGGCCGAGGCGTAGACCAAGAGCGAACGGATGGGAGCGTACAGTTCCTTCGGGTCCTGACGGATGAAACTGAACCAGGCCGCCGAACCGGACTTCGCCAGGATGCGGTTTACCTTACCCACGGGGGAAAACCCCACGATCGAGTTAGTGCCTCCGTGCGCGTCGTCGCGGACGACGGCCCAGTCGGACTTGGGCCCTGTGATCGTTTGGAGCAGCAAGGGATCGGCGACATGCATCCCGGTCGGCAGGATCGGACAGATCA
>CAKKOZ010000104.1 GCA_919901335.1 Nitrospiria bacterium
CCATCCCCCAGTGGGGCCCTTCCGTAAAGCCGGTTCGCAGCTTTGCTGCGGGAGGCTTGGGGGAGTGGGGGCATCGGAGGAGCCACGGCACCGCACGGGCCCCCGCATCAAATAATCCGGATGGGGCGCCCCGCCTCCGGCCACCCGCTCAGTATGATTCGCTGAAGGCCTCTTCGACCCGGCCGCAGATCACATGGCCCAGCGTGATATGAGTTTCCTGGATGCGGGCCGTGACTTTGGACGGGACGATGAAGGCATGGTCCACCCGTGCGGCCAACGGTCCGCCATCGCCGCCGGTGAACCCGATCGTGACCATTCCGATTGCGCGTGCCGCCTCGACGCCTTTTAGGACGTTGGCCGATTTCCCGGAGGTCGAGATCGCGATGGCGATGTCGCCTTTCTGTCCCAGCGCCTCGATCTGGCGCGAAAAAATTTCGGAAAAACCAAGGTCGTTGCCGATGCTGGTGATAACGGACTGATCCGTGGTGAGCGCAATCGCCGGAAGCGCTTTCCGGTTTTTAGCATACCGTCCGACGAGTTCGGCCGCAAGATGCGAAGCGTCCGTCGCGCTGCCGCCGTTGCCGAACAGAAGGACTTTGCGGCCCTGCTTCAAGGCCGCGATGATACGCTCGGTCACCTGAGCGATCTGATCGGCCGACTGCTCGGCGAAGACCCGCTTCACCTCGGCGCTTTCAAGAAACTCTTCTTTTATTTTTGATTTCATGAGCGAATCCATCCTTACATTTTTTGGAATGCGTTATAGGCGGCCTTGACCGTCTTTTCGATGTCGGCGTCGGTATGGGCGGTCGAGAGAAAGGCGGCCTCAAACTGGGAGGGCGCAAGGTAGACGCCTTGGTCCAGCATGGCCGTAAAAAATTTTGCGTAGGCTTTTGTGTCCGAAGTCTTCGCCGTTGCATAATCCGTCACGGCCCGGTTCGTGAAGAAGAGGGTCATCAGCGAGGCGATGCGCGTGCCGAAGACGGCGACGCCGGCCTTCTTCGCGGCGTCGGCCCATCCGGTTGACAACGCCTTCGACCGCTCCTCCAGCTTACGGTAGACGCCCGGCCGGCTTAAAAGCTTGAGCGTCTCGATCCCGGCCGTCACGGCCAGAGGATTGCCCGAAAGCGTTCCGGCCTGGTAGACCGGCCCCAGCGGCGCGATCCGTTCCATGATCTCTCTCCGGCCTCCGTATGCGCCGACCGGAAGTCCTCCGCCGATAATCTTGCCCAGGCAGGTGAGGTCGGGCAAGATCCCGAACCGTTCCTGCGCGCCGCCGAACGCGATACGGAATCCGGTAATCACCTCGTCGAAGATCAGGAGACTGTCGTAGTGCCGGGTGATGTCGCGCAGACCTTGAAGAAAACCTTCCTTCGGCAGTATGACGCCCATGTTGGCCGCAACCGGTTCCACGATCAGGCAGGCGATTTTCCGTCCATGAAGCTCGAAGATTTTTCGCACGGCCGAAAGGTCGTTATACGGCGCCGTCAGCGTGTGTTTCGCAAGATCGGCCGGCACGCCCGGGCTGTCCGGCACGCCCAGCGTCGCAAGCCCCGATCCGGCCTTGACGAGCAGACTGTCGGCATGGCCGTGATAGCAGCCGTCAAATTTGAGGATCGTGTCGCGGCCGGTAAAACCTCTTGCAAGCCGGATGGCCGACATCGTCGCCTCGGTGCCGGAGGAGACCATCCGGATCAATTCCATGGACGGGAATGCTTTTTGTATCCGGCCGGCCAGGCGGACCTCCAGCTCGGTCGGCGCGCCGTAGCTGGTGCCGTTCGAAACGGCGGCCCGGATCGCACGGACCACGTGCGGATGGGCATGGCCCAGGATCATCGGGCCCCAGGACAGTACGTAGTCCAGATAGGTATTGCCGTCCGCATCCCAGATCTTTGAGCCCCTCGCCTTGGCGACAAAGATCGGCCGGCCGCCGACGGCCTTGAAGGCCCGCACGGGGCTGTTCACGCCGCCGGGAATCAGCCGCTGTGCCTGCTCGAAGAGTTGTTCGGATCGTTTCCGCTTCATGGGTGAGCGGTATTGTAGGGTGAAGGACGGATGAAGTCAATCTGTTCCGGGGATCGTCGCGGTGATCCTGATCGCCCCGGCGGGCTGCACCGGAACCTCCGGTTATCCCTATTGTGTCACCTCCACGGTCAGCGTGACGGCGGCCCGGATATCGAGCGTTCCGGCCTCAACCGGCGTGGCCTCGGCCGCCATGGAGAGGCTTGAGAACCCGCGGTGACTCGGATAGGGCCTCGGTCCCTCTCCGGTTTCCTCAACCTGAAGGATGCGTTTTATTTTTACGCCGAGGGCGGATGCGATCGCGTCGGCCTTCGCCCGGGCCTGCCGGGAAGCCTGCTCGAGGGCCTTGAGTCGCACCGCGGCATCATCCTTGAGGGTGAACTCCAGCCCTCCCATCGTATTGGCGCCCGCCCTGTTCGCCCGGTCGATGATCTCCCCCACCCGCTTGATCTGATCGGTTTTGACGCGAATCACGTTCGCCGCCTTGTAGTGGGTGAGGGTGTTTCTTCCGTCCCGCGGCGTTGAGTAGACGGGATGGATCGAATAGCCGACGGTTTTGATATCCGCGTCGTGGCCGAGGAGCTCGTGGAGGGCTTTAAGCACGGCATCGGCCCGTGCGGCGTTTTTTTGAGCGGCGACCTGCGCGCTCGGATCCTCCGTCTCCACGCCGATCTGAATCTCGGCCCGATCCGGCTCGACCGTCAGCACCGCCTCGCCGTGCGTGCGGATCACCGGCGGCCCCGATGGATCCGTTCCCGCCCGTCCCTCCTGGCCCCGGACCTCGG
>CAKKOZ010000105.1 GCA_919901335.1 Nitrospiria bacterium
GGTCGAAACCTCGCTCAAGGAATCGACGGTGGACCTGTTCCAGGCGGAGAAGTAGGACGATGGAAAACTGCAAGTACGACGGGTGCATTTGGGGCCTGGGCCACGAGGGGGCACACGCGACGCAGGCGCAGCACGACGCTGCAAACAGGAGGCGGCGGGTAAACCCGATGTGGCTTCGGCACGACGAGCGGGCCTACTTGAAGGCGAATCCAGGCCGGTGTGTGAAAGAGGACTGCGGCCACCTTCGGGCCTTTCACGTCGAGCTTCAAGGGACGATGTGGCCGGTCGAGTGCATCATCCCGGGCTGCAAGTGCGTGATGGACTGGATTCGTGAGGACGACTTCAAGGTGGTGGAGAAGGTGGCGTAGATGGGACAGACGACCGGGATCGCGTGGACGGATCATACCTTCAATCCCTGGTGGGGCTGCGAGAAGGTGAGCGAGGGGTGCCGAAACTGCTACGCGGCCACCTTCGACAAGCGCGTCGGCGGCGACCATTGGGGAAAGGGGAAGGGGTGGCGCACATTTGGTGATAAGCACTGGAATGATCCTGTGCGGTGGAACAAGGCCGCCGAAAAAGCTGGTGTTCGGCGCAAAGTGTTCTGCGCCTCAATGGCAGACATATTCCAAGCTGGTGCTCCTGTTGGTGATCGAGTACGGCTTTTCAGCCTAATCAAAGAAACGCCGTGGTTGGATTGGCAGCTTCTGACGAAGAGGCCGGAGCTAATGGCAGGGTACTTGCCGTGGGGTTGGGGTGCTGGCTGGCCGAACGTCTGGCTTGGGACGAGCGTGGAGAACCAGGAGACGGCCGACGAGCGGATCCCGTTTCTACTTCAGACGCCGGCGGCAGTCCGGTTCGTGAGCTACGAGCCGGCGCTTGGGCCGGTGTCGTTCCGCTGGTTGAACGCCTGGCCCGAGAACGCCCCGACGACGGCCATGAGCCCCGGCGGGATTACCAATGAACTCGACGGCCTCCGGCGCCTCGACCTTGTGATCGTCGGAGGCGAGAGCGG
>CAKKOZ010000106.1:0-3434 GCA_919901335.1 Nitrospiria bacterium
GGAGTGGGCTAAATTAGCGGCAATGGAACCGGATCAGCACTCCCAAAAAGGCTGCAGGGCCCGATGGATCCTGATCCTCATCATCGGCGGGATACTGCTGTCGCCTGATTCTCCCTCCGAGGCCGGGCGCGGCCCGGAAGAACTCTTTAATTCCGGAAAGAACTGCCAGAACCGGCTGCTCACCTCGCCGAAACTTCAAAAACTCCGCAGCAACTGGGAAAACTGCATTCGGGACTTGAAGGCCCTTTTAACCCGGTATCCCAAAAATCGGTTCGCCGAAAAATCGCTTTTGACCCTGGGCGAACTGTACGCCGGACTGTATCGAAACTCCAAGAACCCACGGGACAATAAAAAATCACAGGAATACTATCGCGAATTGATCTCGAGCTATCCCGACGGCGCCTCCGCACGGACGGCCCAAAAACGGCTGGATCATCTCAGAAAGCCGGAACAGCCCGGCCCGGTTACCCTTGTTCAAAATATTCGTCATTGGGTTTATCCCGACTATACCCGCCTCGTACTGGACATGGATCGGGAAATGGATTACCGGCAAGACCCTGTTAATGCCGATACCGTGCGGATCCGACTCAACCGGACCCGACTCAGTCCGTTGGCGGAAAAGAGTTTGGCCGCTCTGACCGACGGCCTCCCCCGACGCATCACGCTGCAACCGGCCGAACCCGATTCGGTGGTTTTGAGCATCCACGTGAAAGACCTCGCAAAAGCGCCCAAGATTCTTCCCTTGAGCAACCCGGACCGGCTGGTCATCGATCTCTTCAGCCGGAATCGGACGGACGATCCGCGCCCTTCCGCCGCTCCGGATGAGTCCTCGGAAAAAACATCCGGCGGACGCACGGCGTCCGCCCAGGCCGTGCCGCTGGACATTCGAACGATCGTGCTGGACCCCGGACACGGCGGGAAAGATCCCGGTGCGATCGGGAGGACCGGTCTGACCGAGAAGGATATCGTTCTGGACGTCGGCCTCCGGCTGCGCAGCCTGGTCCAGGAACGGCTGGGCAAGAAGGTCATTATGACCCGGGACGACGACACCTTCATTCCGCTCGACGACCGCACCCTGATCGCCAACTCGAGAAACGCCGATCTGTTCGTCTCGATCCATGTCAACGCCCACCCTCAGCGAGTCACCCGCGGCGTGGAGATTTACCACCTCGGCCAGTCGTCCGACCGACGCGCGATGGCCGTGGCCGCGCGGGAAAACAACGTCTCGCTGAAATCACTGGGCAACCTGGACCGGACGGTCAAGCAGATCCTGTTCAACCTTGGACGGGAATACAATCTGGATCAATCGCAAACACTGGCCCACTTCACGCGCCGGTCCTTCCAGACCACGCTGGGAAACCGGTACGACTACGATGTGGTTGATCACGGCGTGAAACGGGCCCCGTTCTACGTCTTGTTGAATTCCAACATGCCGAGCATCCTGGCCGAGGTCTCCTTCATCAGCAACCTGACCGAAGAGCAGCTCCTCCGGCAGAGCCGGTACCGGCAGGCCATCGCCGAATCCTTGTTCCAGGGAATCCTCGCCTATCTGTCCTCGCTCAAACCGGTTTCCTGATCCGCCATGCCGAACATCAAACTGGTCATTGAATACGACGGTTCACGATACCACGGCTGGCAGCGTCAACCGAATGTCCCGACGGTTCAGGGGGCGATTGAGAAGGCCGTTGCGGCGATCGCCAAAGAATTCTCGGCGGTCACCGGCGCCGGCCGGACCGATGCGGGCGTTCATGCCGAAGGCCAGGTGGCCCACTTTGCCACGAAGGCCCGCCTTCGTCCCAACGACTGGCAGCGCGCCCTCAACAGCCTTCTCCCAGAGGATATCGTCATTCGAAGCGCTCAAAAAGTCTCAAACCGTTTTCATGCCCGTTTTTCAGCGGCAGGAAAAATATATCGATACCGCATTTTGAACCGCCGGCATTCCCCCGCCATCGGCCGCCAGTATATCTGGACCGTCTACAGCCCGCTCAATATCCGACGCATGCGATCGGCATCTATCGCCTTTTTAGGAGAGCATGACTTTCGTTCCTTTCAGGGAACCGACAAATCAGCCGATCAAAACGGTAAAACCGGACGGACGTCAATCTGCACCATCCGCCGGCTGGATCTAAGCCGAAAAAGAGAAGAACTCACCATCACGATCGAGGCCGATCGTTTTTTACAACAGATGGTCCGAACGATTGTGGGAACGCTGGTGGAGGTCGGGCGGGGAAAACGCGACCCAGGGGAAATGAAATCATTGCTTCAAAAAAAAGACCGCCGGTTGGCAGGGCCGACGGCCCCTCCGCAGGGGCTGTGTTTAGTGAAGGTCATTTATAAATAAAGGGCGGTTATTCCGTCGGTCACCCTGGTCCGGTTTCGGGAGGCGCCCCCCTCTGGATTTCATCCAGCCGTTTTTTAAGATCCAGGATCATCTGCTCCTGAGCCTCCAGCCGTTCCGCGATGGGGTCCGGGATGTTTATGTGATCCATCTGGACTTCCGGCGCCTCATCGCTGACGGCCTTGATGATTCTGCCCGGAATCCCCACCACCGTGGCATGCGGCGGCACCGACCGCAGCACGACCGAGTTGGCGCCGACCTTCACGTGGTCCCCGATCGTGATGGCGCCCAGGATCTTGGCTCCCGCGCCCACCACCACATGGTTTCCCAACGTGGGATGACGCTTGCCCCGCTCTTTTCCGGTTCCGCCCAAGGTTACCCCCTGAAAAAGGGTGACATCATCGCCGATCTCGCTCGTCTCCCCGATGACGACTCCCATCCCGTGATCAATAAAAAAGCCGTTCCCGATCCGCGCGGCGGGGTGAATTTCAATGCCGGTGATCCACCGGGCCAGGGTCGCAATCAGCCTCGGGATGACCGGGACCCGCCATAACCGGAGGCGATGGGCCATTCGATGACAGAAGATGGCATGGAAACCGGCATACGTCAACAAGACCTCCAGCCGGCTGGTCGCAGCCGGGTCCCGCTCGAAGACGACTTTAAAATCACGTTGGATGGTATTAAACATTTTATACTTCCTTTAGGAGCGCACAAACGGCCTGCGCCGCAATACTCTCCCCCCGGCCGATCGAGTCCAGCCCCTCGGCCGTCTTCACCTTGATGTTTACGGCCTTTTCCTCCAGGCCGATCGTCTTGGCGAGCCGGGCTCTGATCCGGTCCAGGTACGGCATCAGTCGCGGTGCCTGGGCGATCACGACCGTATCAATATTCAGTATGACAAAACCGCCGGCTTTCAATCGGTCCCGGACCTTTTCAAGAAGGCGGAGACTGGAGATGCCTTTGTATTGCGGATCCGTATCCGGGAAATGCCGCCCCAGGTCGCCTTCGCCGGCCGCGCCCAGCAAGGCATCGCCCACGGCGTGGATGAGGACATCGGCGTCCGAATGGCCGGCCAATCCCTTGAGGTAAGGGATCT
>CAKKOZ010000106.1:3534-8362 GCA_919901335.1 Nitrospiria bacterium
ATTTTCTCCGCCAGGTGCAGATCCTCCACCGTTGTAATCTTGATGTTGTCCCAGCCCCCCTCGACGATGCGCACCGGATAGCCCAATCGCTCGACCAACGCGGAATCGTCCGTGCTGTTGACCCCGTCAGCATACGCTTTTTGATAGGCCTCCATCAAGATCTTCCTCGAGAAAACCTGGGGGGTCTGGGCCAGATGCAGGCGGGCGCGATCCGGGGTGGAGAGAATGAATCCGTCCTCACCGACATATTTAGGCGTATCCTTTAAGGGGATGGCCGCCACCGCCCCGGCTTTTTCCCATCCGGCCTCAATCACCCGCCCAAGCAATTCCGCAGACAAAAAAGGACGGACCCCATCGTGCACAACCACGCGGACAACATCCGGGGAGGTTTTCAACAGGCCCTGGTACACGGACTCCTGACGCGTCTCCCCTCCCGGAACGATCCGGATCACCTTCGTCAGACCGTAGGGCTCGATCAACTCCGTCCGACAGCGGTCCTCCATCCCACGGGGGATGACCAGACAAATTTCATGGATCAATGGAGAGGAGTCAAACACCCTCAGGGTGTGAACCAGAACCGGAATACCATCGAGCCGCAGGAACTGTTTCGGGGTGGAACACCCCATCCTTCGGCCGAAGCCGCCCGCCGGAATGACCGCCGCAACCCTGGAGCCCATGCCGTTGATCAACCGATCGGAGGATGCGACGCGTTATGCGTGTTCACGAGCAACATCGATCTCTTCCTTGTCCTTTTCACCGCCCTCGCGCAGTCGCGTGAAGATCATTCGGCCGGCGGTGGTCTGAAGGACGCTGGTCACGATCACATCCACGTTCTTTCCGATCCATCGCTTGGCGTTGTCCACGACGATCATCGTCCCGTCGTCCAAATAGGCCACCCCCTGCCCCGATTCTTTTCCTTCCTTCAGGACAAAGACGCGCAGGACCTCACCGGGGAGAACGACCGGCTTGAGCGTGTTGGACAACTCGTTGATGTTCAGAACCCGGACGCCCTGCAGTTCCGCCACCTTGTTGAGATTCAGGTCATTGGTAATGATCTTGGCGTCCATCTCTTTTCCCAAAGCGACCAGCTTCGCATCCACGTTTCGGATAGAGGGGAAATCATTCTCAACGATCCGAACGTCAATATCCGCCATTTTCTGAATGCGGTGGAGGACGTCCAGCCCCCGCCGCCCCCGCGCCCGTTTCAGAGAGTCCGATGAATCGGCGATGTGCTGGAGTTCATGAAGAATGAATTGCGGAATAACAAACGTTCCCTCCAGGAATCCGGTTTCGCACAGATCCGCGATCCGTCCTTCGATGATAACGCTGGTGTCCAGGATCTTGTTGCTGGGGACGCCGGGCGGGGTTCGGACCAATCCGGTTACACCCCGTGCCTGAAACTCCCGCCCGATCTTCATGCCGATCGTCATCCCCAAATAACCCAGGATGAGCAGAAGAAAGGCCTGCAATGGGATACGGACGGTCGGGAATTCTGGCAGCAGAAACCCGGCCGTAAATGCAATGATCCCCGCCGCCAAGATACCGGAAAGCAAACCGGCCGTCGCGCCCAGGACGACGCCCAACGGAAGGCGGCGGATCGCATTCTCAATGAGAAGACCCAAGGCCGCGGTCAGAAGCCCGCCCGCAATACCGATGACATAATATTCCTTGACCTCCAACCCGTTCAGAAAAAGATACAGCCCCACCCACCCGCATAAGAATAAGAAAATAATACGTATGACCATCACGGCCTCCGTTCTACTCCCGGCTGTAAAACCGGCAGGGGGATATTTAATTTCCTCGGGTGATCATACCATTTTGGCTACGGCCCGTCAAACCGACGCAGGCCTTGAAAAACCCCTCAGGTGGCGCCGGTCAGACGCTTATCGAGCCACGGCAGTGACGATTGAGCCGCAAGCCGTCCCCGTTTCAGAAGTTCCCGCCCCTGACGAAGATCGGTCAAACCGATTCCTGAAACGTTCACGCGCACCAGGCAGTCGGCGAGCCGCCCTTCCTCCTCCGCATTCTTCCGTGCCCAAAGCGAGGCCAGGTGAATCGCGATCTGAATCATGTTCCGAGGCGTGCCGGCCCCTTCCATCCCACCGTCATTGACATCCACGGCGATCACAAAATCGGCCGATAAATCCTCTCGTGCGGCCCGGACCGGGATCTGGCTGACATACCCGCCATCAATCAACAGCCGGCCCCCGTGCCGCGTCGGCTTAAAAACAACCGGAAGGCTGCAACTCGCCTGGACCGCCGTTGCAACCGGGCCTTCTTTTAAGACCACCTTTCCCCCGGTGCGCATATCGGTCGCGATCAACGCCAGCGGAATCGCCATCTGATCAAAGGACATCTCTCCGATCCATTGATGCACAAACCGCCGGATCCGATCACTGCTGAGCAGGCCCTGCCTGGAGATCACCGGCCGCGTCACCTGCCACCAGTTCAATTCACTTACCCGGTCAATCAGTTCATCAAGCGAATACCGCCCGGACGCGTAGAGCGCTCCCACCAGGCCGCCGCCGCTGGTTCCGGACACGACATGAAGCGGAATCCCCGCCTTCGCTAAAACCTCCAGGACCCCCAGATGGGCGATGCTTCGGGCCGCGCCGCCGCTTAATGCAATTCCTACTTTTACCACGGTCCTCAGCCCTCCCCCTCCCCCCAATAAAAAAGTCCTCTTTCGAGGACTTTTTTAACGGTGCACGCGAAAGATTTTTCCGATCACGCCGTTACGGTTTAAGCGCGAAATACGTATTCCTTCCCTGACGATTCACCCGAAGCAAAACCGTATCCTGTTTTCCCGTCTTGGACGCCAGACGGTTAAAATCCTTGACCGACTTGACCGCCTGCCGATTCATCTCCACAAGCAGGTCGCCCTCTCGAAGGCCGGAATCCGCCGCCGTGCTTCCCGGCTCGATCCGGGTGATGACCACCCCCCGATCGGCTTTGGACAGACCCAGGCGCCGGGCCAGATCCGGCGTTAGATCGCGCACCTCCATACCGGCCAGGGCGGTGCTGATCTCCTCGTCCGGCAAAGCGGCCGCTCCCTCTTCGCCCCTGTGATTCAGATCTTCCGGCTGTTCCGTAATCATGACCTCGAACTCTTTCTCCTTTTTATCCCGGATCACACCGACTTTTACTTTTCCCCCGATGCCGGTCTGAGCGACATGGTTGCGGAGGCTTCCCGGATTTTCGACCGGTTTGCCGTCATACGAAACGATCACATCCCCCTGTTGAAGACCGGCCTTGGCAGCCGGACTGTCCTCCAGCACATCGGTCACCAAGGCGCCCTTGGCCTCGGGCAGCGAAAACTGCTTCGCCAGATCCGACGTGACTTCCTGGATGGAGATCCCCAGCCAGCCCCGGATCACTTTGCCGCTCTTGACCAGATTGTCCATCACGGACTTCGCCATGTTGCCGGGGACGGCAAACCCAACGCCCATATATCCCCCGCTCCGGCTGAAGATGGCCGTGTTGATCCCGATTAATTCTCCGCGGACATTGACCAGCGCCCCGCCCGAATTTCCGGGATTGATTGCGGCGTCGGTCTGGATAAAATCCTCATATTCCGCAATGCCCACATCGGCCCGGCCGACCGCGCTGACGATCCCCATGGTCACGGTCTGGTTGAGGCCGAAAGGATTTCCGATGGCCAGGACGTATTCGCCGACCTGCAGTTTGTCGGAATTTCCCCATGGAATCGCGGGGAGGCCCTTTGCGTCAATTTTGACCACCGCGATGTCGGTTTTCGGATCGGTGCCGACCACCCTGCCCTTAAACTCCCGCTTGTCACCCAGAAGCACTTTGATCTCATCCGCCTTCGCCACCACATGATTGTTGGTGATGACCAGACCACTGGAATCCACAATCACGCCCGAACCGAGACTCTGTTCCCGGCGTTCCCGAGGAACCTCAAACTGCCGGTAGAAATCCTCGCCAAAAAATTGGCGGAAAAAGGGGTCTTCAAAAAACGGCGTCCTGGGGGCCCCGGACGGCCCTTTGATGGTGCGCGATGTCGAAATATTGACGATCGACGGCGTCGCGGATTTGGCCACGCCCACAAAGCCTGGGTCCAAAGGAGGCTCGGCGGCGACATCGCCGGGATCAAGGGGCGAAGACAGTCTCAATACCGAATCGGTCTTTTCCCAGGTCCACCAGCTCCCGTTTGTGGCCAGGACGAGTCCGATCATGATCCCCAGACTCAAGAAACTCCCCGCAACCAGTCCAACGATAAAATGCTTTCGCCTTAACCCTGTCATGATCTGTTTCTCCTCCGATGCTCCCGTGTAAAATGATGACTTTATCAATGACAGAATTATAAACGATTGCCGGCGGGAAAGTAAAGTTCTGTTGACAAGGAAAGAACCCATCTCTTATACTGGTATTGAGAACAATGGACACGCACGAACAGGAAAAACTGAAGTTGTTGATCCAGGAACTGGCTCAACTCATTAATGCCGTCCTCGTCCGGAGCCCGGAACTGAAATCCGCCATTCAAGGCATTGAAGAAAAGGGATACCGGGTGGATCTTGTTCTGGCGTCTATGACGCGCATTCTGAGGAAAGAACTTCAGAGTCAACCGGAGCCTTTGGAGGCAACGTCGACCGAGTTCGACGAAGAGTTTCTTAAGACTCTCCGAATCCGCCTGGATGGTCTGTCCAATTCATAACCCTCTCACCGGCCAATCGAAAAAGCGATTGACAACTTGACAACCCTCTGTTATTTTACCCCCCCGTGCCGAGATAGCTCAGTCGGTAGAGCAGAGGCCTGAAAAGCCTTGTGTCGGCAGTTCGATTCTGCCTCTCGGCACCATTTTGTATTT
>CAKKOZ010000107.1:0-1526 GCA_919901335.1 Nitrospiria bacterium
ATCATTATAGTGATCGCCCATCGCAGCGTCAAGCCGGGGCCGCCGGCTTCCATAATTGACAATCCCGTTTGCGCGGTGATACGGTGACGGCATGCCCGCTTCAAAGAAAGCCCTGATTATTTTTGCGAAGGTTCCGAAACCCGGACACGTGAAGACGAGGCTCCAGCCGGAGCTGTCACCGGATGCGTCCCGTCAGATCTATCTCGCGTTTATCCTGGACACGTTGAACGCCACAGTTTCCTTAAAAGGCGTGAAGCGCATTCTGGGGTGTGATGCGACGCGGCGGGATCCGTTTTTAAAGCAGCTTGCCGAACGACACGACTTGATGCGGATGGACCAGGTGGGCGAAACCATCGGCGCTCGGATGCAGAACGCCATCGCGGAGGCCTACCGGCTGGGCTTCGGCCAGGCGGTGATCATCGGGACGGACATCCCGACGCTTCCCATGGGTTATATTCAAGAAGCTTTCAAACAGCTAACGAAGAAGCCCAAAGGACCCTCCATCGTTCTGGGTCCCAGCGCCGATGGAGGATATTACCTCATCGGCTGTTCCGGATCGGTTCCGCCGATCTTCGACGGCATCGCCTGGGGCACGGAGCAGGTTCTGACACAGACGCTTCAGCGAATCACCGAGTGCCATCTCAGTGCGTCGCTTCTTCCATTCTGGTACGACGTGGATACGGTTCAAGACCTCCGGTTCCTGTCGGCGCACCTGGCCTATCTTGAACGACAGACAGGAAAACCGGCGGCGCCCGAAACCTCTCGCGTTCTAAAAACATTAAAATTAGACGTTCCATAAGGCCGAAATTCCCTTGCGGCCCTCGGCGGGATTGTGATATAAACTAAACCAAAAGGCGGCGTACCCAAGTGGCTAAGGGAGCAGTCTGCAAAACTGCGATTCGGCGGTTCAATCCCGCCCGCCGCCTCCAATGATTCAACGGGTTGTAACGCCCCCGATGGAGCGGACAGATCGGCGGGTGGGTAGTAAGGATAAAACGCTGGAAAAATTCCTGCGATATCTTGGGGGGTTACGGGTTAGATTTTGTATTGGGCCTTGAGACGTCATAAAAATACCGCAACAGACCCAGCATGGTGAGAACGCCGGTCACTTTTCCGTTCTCCGTAATCAGAAGATGGCGAATCCTCTTTTCTTTCATCAGCTCATTGGCATCCTCGACCGAGCGGCCGGCGTCGAGTGTGATCAGAAAGGAGATCATGAGCGTCCGCACCTTGACCGTGTTGGGGTCATGCCCATCCGGGATGGCCCGGCGGGCCACATCGGCCTCGGTGAGAATACCGACATGCCGATCTCGCTCGACAACGAGGATGAAACTCACCTTTTTCTGCTTCATCCGATCACAGGCATCCTTCAGTGTGGCCTCGGGACCGATCTCGGGGATATCTCTGCTCATATATCGGACCAACGTTCCCATACACGATCCTCCTATGTTAGATGGCATGAATTTCGCTTGCGACGAGGGGGCTCAGCGCGAAGATACCCCCCATCCGATGACGGCCTCAGGATA
>CAKKOZ010000107.1:1626-7276 GCA_919901335.1 Nitrospiria bacterium
CCTCCATGATTCCCATCTACCATCCCTTTAACACCATCCGCAACTTTTCGACATCCTGCTCGTCGCACCAGGCATAGGCCGAATAGCGGGTCTCGAATCCCATCGCATCGACGGCATGGAGATTGATTCCTTCCTGCGCGATCCGGTCGAGCGTATCGGCCAGCGCGCCGGCCCGATCCTCTCCGCTCAGATGGAAGCAACTTTCTTCACGAAACACCCAACCGGCCGCTCTCGCCACTTCTCTGAAAACGGCGGAATCCCATGGAATGGCGATAATCTCCGCGTTGCCCCGGCCGGTTCCAAAACTCCAGACCGCATGCAGATTAATCTCGTGCTCCGACATCTGCTTCGAAAATCGAGCCAGCTGTCCCGGCCGATCTTCGGTTGAAATCACAAAACAGGTTTTCCGCGCGATATCCATTGCGGGCTCCGTTGAGGGTTGAGTGAAACGGTCTTTGAAGGCGGACCGCGGAATCGGTCGGGCAGAAATCCTTGCTAAGATACCGAACTCGTGTAGAAAAGGCAACCGATGGGATGGCGCAGCACGGAGGATGCTCGGCAAGGCCGGGCGGACAGAAAAGCGTTTCGAAGCTACTGGCCCGTCATCTGGACCGCGGTGAGATCCGATTCATCGTCGATCTCGGTGAGGCAGCTCAAGCAGGTGAAGGGAAATTCGGTTGGGACTTCCGGCAAGACGGTGTCCGGCCGTTCCACCGCGGCTTCACCGCAGGCCTTGTGGATATAAATCATCATAACGGGTTCCCCTTGTTTTGTGATAGGCCCATTATGAACCGCTCCGTGGGCTTAAGCAAGCGTGGAGGGGTCGTCACGGATCAAATCCGCGGAAAATGTTAAGCTTGACACACTCCGGAATGCTCAGTCATAATCACCGCATGAGTCTTGTCTCCGTTTCAAGAGGCCGCCATCGCCGGGATTCGGTACGACATTTCACGTGGTTTCTAAGATCGGCAGGACCGGAAATAGAAAGGGGAGACGCCGTGCATGCAGTGATGTCTACTCGAGGCCCGTTTATCATCTGCAGTGCCTGTTATTCGATGTTGCAGGATGAGGCGAAGGTGGACGCACGCGGCCGGGCTGCTTCGGACTCGGTCTCGGACGAATTCTGCGTTAATTGTTATGACCGGAACAAGATCCTGATTGATGATCTGGCCGGCAGTACGGAATGATAATGGATGAGGAGGAGATAGAACTGCCGATCCTGCCGCCTGCCTTGCCGGGTCCGGATTGTCCCTTTTGCGGCGAACCCACCTTGAGCATTGACGGCGACTTTATCTGTCTGGATTGCAACGGCGGAAGCTACGGTCCGGAGACCGGGTAACGACGGATTCGACCACCATTCATACGCACGCCTCCAGCAAGATCGTAAATGATCTCTCTGAACCCTGAATAATTCAACCAGGTCGGAAATGAAAAAAATAGCGTCTCTCATGACAGCCCTCGTCTTTTTTTTAACGGCCTGTGCGACGCTTTCAACGCGACCGACTCAATCCGCTCCCGCGCCTGAAACCGAACGACGGCCCACGCCGGACCGGGGCAAGGAACTTGGAAAACAATTCCTGGTGGAGGCCCGGAAACAGTATCGGTTCGTCAAAGATCAAGAGGTCGTGAACGCTGTCAATCAGGTGGGCCGTCGCCTGGTCACGGCGGCAGGCGCCGATCCGGACGCGTTTCATTTTTTTGTGGTCAAGGAGGTCCAACCCAACGCGTTTGCCATTCCGGGGGGGTACGTTTTTGTGTTCGACGGGCTCCTGGCCAAGCTGAACTCGGAGGAAGAACTGGCCGGCGTCCTGGCGCACGAGATCGGCCACGTCACCCATAACCATTTTTTTAAGGATGATGCCAAGGTAAACGCCCTGACTCTGGCCACCATCGCTGCCATCCTGCTTTCGAAAGGCCAGGCGGCCGCCCCAACCATTGCGATCGCCGCGGGGACGGCGGCCCAGCTCCAATTCAGCCGTGAAAATGAAGAAGAAGCGGACGCATCGGCCATCCAGACCCTCAAAAAGGCCGGATATGATCCCAGGGGAATGCTCCATTTTTTCCAGACCCTGATGGCGTATGAAACCATCAACCGTGTCGAGATTCCGGCCTATCTATCGACGCATCCGGGGTTGGAAAACCGGATTCATCTTGTGGAGCTTCGCATGGACCGCCCGGTTGACGGGAAACTTCAGTCGCTCCGCAAGCCGGTGGACTGGGAGCGCGTGCAGACCGTGATCCAGGCAAAGAGCCGGATCTGGCAGGATGTCGCCCAACTCTTTCCAACGCGCCGACCGGGGGCCGCACCGGATGAACGGGATCACTACCTGACCGGCCTGGCCTACTTGATGACGGACCGGGTGGCCGATGCGATTGCCGAGTATCAGGCGGCGCTGGCCGCATCGCCGGACAACCCGGTTTATCATGCCGATCTGGCGACGGCCTATTTAAAGAGCCAGGACATTGAACGGGCGAGAGCCGAAGCGGTTGAAAGTTTGAAGCGATCGAGGCCGGGTGAAGAGCTTCCGTCCGCCTATCTCGTCCTCGGCATACTGGAAGAGCATGCCGGCCGGTTGGATGAGGCCCTTCACCAATACAAAGAAGTCATCCGGAGGGATCCGGATCATGCCTTCTCCCATTATCATGTCGGGCAGGTTTATTTTCAAACCGGAAACCCGTTGGAAGGCGCCTATCATACGGGACGTTATCTTCGGCTCAATCTGGAGCCGGAAGCGGCGCTCCGTGAATTCAAGCGGGCCCAGCATCTTTCATCCAAGAACGACGATCTGGCCCGGATGATCCGGGAGCAGATGGATCAAATCATCGCGGCCGGGATCTGATGTAGAGACGCATCACGATGCGTCTCTTGACAGTGATCCGTTTCGGTGGTTAGATTAAGCTGCTTGTAGGGGCGGTTCGCGACCCCTACAAAATTATTGAACACATCAGCCGGGGTGGTGGAATGGTAGACACAAGGGACTTAAAATCCCTCGGGCCGAAATGCCCGTGCCGGTTCAAGTCCGGCCTCCGGCATATAACATGAGCGGATGAGGTATGATCCGATACGTTCGCCTTTCAGGAGAGGGAGACGCATGTCATTCAGAGGCGTAACCATTTGGTTGACCGGCCTGCCCTCCGCCGGAAAAACCACGCTGGCCAATTTGTTGGGAAACAAGATGCGGGAACGGGGAATCACGCAGCTTGAAATCCTGGACGGGGACGTCATCCGCATGAGCCTCTGCAAGGATCTGGGGTTCAGCCAGGAAGACCGGATGACCAATATCCGACGGATTGCCTTCGTCTCGCAGTTATTGACCTGCCACGGTGTCATCGTGATCGTCGCCGCAATCTCTCCCTATCGCGAAAGCCGGGATCACGCCCGCCGGGCGATCAAGGACTTCGTGGAGGTTTTTGTGAAATGCCCGATCCATGTCCTGGTCGAGCGGGATGTAAAGGGCCTCTATAAAAAGGCGCTGGCCGGGAACCTCCCTTACTTTACCGGGGTATCCGACCCGTACGAAGAGCCGCTCCATCCGGAGATCCTGGTAGAAACCGATAAGGAAACACCTGAAGCGTCGGCCGCGAAGATCCTCGGCGTTCTCGAAAAACTCGGATACCTGCCTGATGCCTCATCAACGTCCCATGGTAAACGGAAAAGCACGTCATGAACGACCGGTGGATTGATCTCCATACCCACAGTACGGCCTCGGACGGCAGCTTAACCCCTCTGGCGTTGGTTCGGTATGCCGCCGAAAAAAAACTCCGCGCGATGGCCCTGACGGACCATGACTGCGTGGACGGCCTGGATGAGGCCGTGGCCGAAGGGGAACGGCTGGGCATCGAGGTGATTCCGGCGGTGGAATTGAGCGCCGACCATCCTGATGGGACGATGCATATCCTGGGTTTTTTCGTGGACCGGCGGCATGAAGGTTTTTGCGGCCGATTGCGGCGTCTCCAGGAGGCCCGCCGGGAGAGAAATCCAAAGATCATTCAAGCGCTTCAAGCGCTTGGGCTTGAGATCACCTACGAGGAGGTCATCGCCGCCTCCGGAGGAGGCCAGGTCGGCCGTCCGCATTTTGCAAAGGTTCTGGTCCAGAAAGGGTATGTTTCCTCGATGCAGGAGGCCTTCGAACGATATCTAAAAAAGGGGGCGCCCGGATATGTCGAAAAATTCCGGTTCGGCCCGCCGGAGGCGATCACCGCGATCCATGAGGCGGGCGGCGTGGCCGTCCTGGCGCATCCGTTTACGTTGTACAAGGATCATTCCGTACCACTGGCCCCGCTGCTGGAAACGTTGTCGCAGGCCGGTCTGGACGGGATGGAGGTGATCTACAGCACGTATTCTGAAGAGCAGGCCCGGTATTATCGTGAACAGGCCGAGAGATATCATCTGCTGCCGTCGGGCGGCTCCGATTTTCACGGAGCACACAAGCAGGGGATTGATCTTGGGATCGGCCGGGGCCGGCTCCAGGTTCCCTTCGAACTGCTTGAGCCGCTTCGGAACAGAGCCAGGACCTACCCGCCGTCGTTATGAGAACCGCCCCGCCGTCGTTGACCGATCGAATTATTGAGCACGCCCGTGCGTTGGGTTTCGATGCCGTTGGAATCGCCTCGGCCGCCGGCCTTGGGCAGGACGACCGTGCACTGACGCGATGGCTGGCCGAAGGCCGGCACGGCGGGATGGCCTACATGGCCCGCGAACCGCATCGTCGGTCGAGGCCGCAAGAGGTCCTTCCCGGCGCAAAGAGTGTGGTTGTATTAGCGATGAATTATGCGCCGGCCGATCCCGAGAGAGGCGCGGCGCGCCGTGCTCCTACACCGAAGACGATGGGCCGCATCTCCCGTTATGCCTGGGGCAAGGACTACCATGCCGTCATTGAAAATCGTCTCTCGCAACTGGAGGCCTTTATCCGGGATGCGGCCGGGGCGGGGACAGGCTGCCGGAGTTATGTGGATCACGGGCCGATTCTGGAGAAGGCCTTCGCGCGGAATGCCGGGATCGGTTTTATCGGGAAGAACACATTGCTCATCACGGAAGAGTTCGGTTCGTGGGTTTTCTTATCTGTCATCCTGACGACGCTGGAGCTTCCGCCCGGCCCGGCTCAAACCTCTCAATGCGGGAGCTGCCGACTCTGTCTTGATGCCTGTCCGACCGGTGCACTCATCGCGCCGTATCAACTCGACGCGACCCGCTGTATTTCGTATCTCACTGTTGAGAACAAGGGAGGGATTCCGGATGATTTTAAATCCAAGCTGAATGGCTGGGTCTTCGGCTGTGATATCTGTCAAGAGGTCTGTCCTTATAATGCTCATCCGAAACCGACCCGGGTCAAAGAATTCCATTCCGATCACGGCGCCGGATCCCGGCTGGATCTGGAACGGGTGATGGCGCTCGACTCGGATGAAGCGTTTCGTGCGGCGTTCCGTGACACGCCGCTTCTCCGGCCCAAGCGCGCGGGCCTGCAGAGAAACGCAAAAGCCCTATTGGAAAATCGGAAAGAATTTCCATAACCCAACAAGAAGTTTCCGATATCTTGGACGAGATCGGCACGCTCTGCGGAAGGGGAAGGGCTGGAGGGCGGGTAAATGACCCGGACCGTTTTTACCTCGTGGAACGAGTGGCTTCCTGCTTGGCCTTCTTCGCGGCTCT
>CAKKOZ010000108.1:0-2022 GCA_919901335.1 Nitrospiria bacterium
AGCTTGCCGAGTTCATCGCCCATCGGCCCGCCGTGGCAGACAAACACGATCCGATCCTTCGGGGAGAGTTCCGTTATGATCCTCGGTTTGGCGTCGTCATATGGAATATTGATCGCGTCCTTGATATGGCCTTTTGAAAACAGCTCCGGCTCCCTCACGTCCACAATCACAAGGCCTTTGCCGTCGGACATCAGGGCCTCCAACGTCTTGCCGTCGATCGTCTTAAGGGCCGCGGCCGTGGACGATGAAACAACCCATGCCGTTCCGATCAATGCCAATAATCCCGCAAAGAAGAATTTAGTCATGATAAGCACCCCCTTCGATTCTTGTTCGGTTTACAATGCAGTTTTACCCAACGTGTCGTTCCATCATAGATTCATCGCGATGCCCGGGCGCGGCGGAAGCAATCGACCGTGTGATCGTTGACCATGCCCACCGCTTGCATATGGGCGTAGACCACGGTCGGGCCGAGAAACCTGAACCCTCGCTTCTTTAAGTCCTTTGCCCAGGCCACGGCTTCGTCTGTATAAGGCGGATAATCCTTTAGCCTGCGGAAATGATGGACGATGGGTTTGTGTTTCACCCACGACCACATGTAGTCGGCGAAAGTGCCGTGCTCGCGCCGCACCTCAAGGAGCCGTTGAGCGTTATGGATGGCCGCCTCGATCTTCAGGCGGTTCCGAATGATGCCGGCGTCTTTGAGCAGCCGGGCGATCTCCCGCCGGCCGAAGCGGGCCACTTTGCGGTAGTCGAATCCGGCGAAGGCTTTTCTGAAGTTCTCCCGCTTGTAGAGCACCGTGCGCCATGACAGCCCGGCCTGGAACACCTCCAGCACCAGAAATTCGTAGATCGTGCGGTCATCATGCACCGGCACGCCCCATTCATCGTCGTGGTAGGCGAGATAGAGGGGATCGCCCGCGGTGGGCCAGGGGCAGCGGATGAGGGGCGAGGGTTTTGGCATGGATCGCGCACTGAGTGATCGCTTCACTTTCATGTCATGCCATCTCCGCATGAAAATAAGCTACCCTAAAAAATCCGGCAGACAAATCTCAACCTGTTCCTTTATGGTTCTCTGCCATCGTGGCGGAAGACGGTTCAAGTATTGGCGGCTTTTTCCCCACTCGCGAGGTCTTGTTTTAATCTCCCTCAGTATTGATACCACTTGTAATAAGTCTTTGTCTTTTTTGGAAGGCGCCTTTCTTGATTTCATGATCAGAATTTTATGAAATGCAAAAATCCAGGGATTAGGAACAGAATATTTCAAATCCTTTGATTTCACTTGAATCGGGTCATCAAAGAGCATCTGCATGTATCGCAACGGTTCTGCATGGATGCCCAGTTCTTTGACCAAGACCGCCTTGTCCGTGCCTTTGCCTTTTTCAGGCGTCAGAAAATCGATTCTAAACGTGCCGTTGGTAAAGTAGGTGGACCCGTCGGGATTAAAACCGAGCGAAAAACCCAGATCGGACAGAATCGATTCCATATCCGCTTTTTTCCCCTTGTATGGCTGTGGCACCAGAAAATCCACATCCTGTGTCCTGAGGGTCGGCAGCTTCATATTGAACGCATCTTTATACGCAGGAAGGCAGTAGGAGCCGATCAGAAGCACATTGATTTTGTGTTGTGAAAAAAGGCGCAGGATTTCATGGACGGTGACCGCCTGTGGATCAACGGCCTTAACGATCACTTCCAGGTTATCAAGGATTTCTTTTTTTTGCGCTTCAAGTGTTTTTCGCCTGTTGATCTTGCGGATTAAATCGGGGGGAGCCTCTCTGCCGATCAAAACGGATTTAACCTTTTTCCCTTCCCTCCATTGGTGGTAATGATAGTCAATTCCTCCGATCTTTTTGACGGAGATGCTGCCCTTCGGCAGACGACCCAGCTCATGGTTTATGCGGGAAAGCTCGCGAAGGAAGAACAGATAGTTTTCTTCAAAGGTATTTTTGACAACCGGCATGATTAACTACACATTAACTACATTGTTATAAAATGTCAATAATGTAGTTAATTGATGATTGGCTT
>CAKKOZ010000108.1:2122-14271 GCA_919901335.1 Nitrospiria bacterium
AAAATTGGCTGGGGGACGAGGATTCGAACCTCGGTAGACAGAGTCAGAGTCTGCCGTCCTGCCGCTAGACGATCCCCCAACTCTTTTCTCGGCAATCGCGTAGGCTATTTTGTAATATCCGACGGGATCAAGTCAATCGCTTTTTTGAGGCGTTGCAGGCTGCGATCCTTGCCGAGGATCTCCATCACCTCGTAAATTCCGGGACTCACGGTGCGGCCGGTGAGGGCGACGCGGACGGGCTGGGCCAGTTTCGACAGCTTGATTCCCTTTTCATCCATAACGTTTTTAAAAACCGTTTCCATTTCTGAGGCCGTAAACGCGGAGGCCGTATTCAGCCGTTCGATCAATTCCATCAGAAGGGGACGGATCTCCGGTGTCAGAAACTTCGCCTGCGCCGGGGCATCCATCTCGATCGCATCCTTGAAAAAGCAGGCCGCGCCCTGGGCCATCTCCACCAGCGTGCGCGAACGGGTCTGGAGCGCCGGGATGACCTTGGGTAGGAGGGATGCATCCCGGCCCTCCGCCACGCCTTCCCCCACGAGAAAGGGCTGCAGTAGATCGGCCAGCCGGCCGGTGTCGCCCTCATGAATGTAGTGGCTGTTCAGCCACAACAGTTTTTCGGGATTAAATACGGCCGGGGAGGAAACGACATTTTCAAAGGAAAATTTTTCAATCAGTTCCTCCCGGCTGAACACCTCCTGGTCCCCGTGCGACCAGCCCAGTCTTGCCAGGTAGTTGATCAGCGCCTCCGGGAGATAGCCCTGGTCGTGATACTCCGTGACCGAGGTCGCGCCATGACGCTTTGAGAGTCGGCTCTTGTCCGGGCCCAGGATCATCGACAGATGCGCGAACTTCGGCAGTGGATAACCGAGGGCGTGATAGATCTGTATCTGACGGGGGGTGTTGTTCAGATGGTCGTCCCCGCGGATCACATGCGTGATGGCCATCACGCTGTCGTCTACGACCACACCGAAGTTATAAGTCGGGACGCCGTCCGACCGGAGCATGATCAGGTCGTCGAGTTGCGCGTTGTCGAACTGGACGCGGCCCTTGACGAGGTCTTCTACGATGGTCTGTCCGGTCTGCGGGGTCTTAAAGCGCACGGCGGCCGGCCGGTCGGGCAGAGGTCCTTTGTGATCCCGGCACCGCCCGTCGTAACGGGGGGTCCGCTTCTTGGCCTGGGCCTCTTTCCGGCGGGCGTCGAGCTCCTCCGGCGTGCAGGTGCAGAAGTAAGCCGCGCCCTTTTTAAGAAGGCGGTCGGCATGCTCTTTATACAGATTGAGCCGGTCCATCTGGCGGACGGGCCCTTCATCCCAATCCAGCCCCAGCCAGCGCATGCCGTCGAGAATAGTCTGAATGGATTCTTCCGTCGAGCGGGAACGATCCGTGTCCTCGATTCGAAGGATAAATTGGCCTTTATGATGCCGCGCAAACAGCCAATTAAAAAGCGCCGTGCGGACGCCGCCGATATGGAGATACCCGGTTGGGCTTGGCGCAAACCGGACGCGGACTTTTTCGCTGGCACTCGTCATGCGTCGGATTATCGCACGGTCTCGGTGATAAAGTAAAGATTCGCCTTCCAACTTGACAAGGCGCGGCGTTTTTGGTTAGATAACGGCTTCGTTCACCCGTGTTCAGTGGGGAGTCGCATGGCGGGTCCGCAGGATCCATTTCGTCAGGGATTGTCCTTTGCGACCCGAATCGGTGTGGAAATGGTCGTCTCGACGGTGGTCGGCGCCTTTCTGGGATACCTGCTTGATTCCTGGCTTGGAACGCGCCCCTGGATCATGGTCGTCGGTGTCTTGTTCGGGGCGGTGGCGGGGTTTCGCAGCGTGTATCGATTGGCGAACCCCGGCGATTCCCCGGAAGACAAGAACGATCGCTGAGAGAAAGACATGGAAAATCCGCTTCATCATTTTGAACTGCATCCCTTGATTCCGATCCATCTTTTCGGATTTGATCTTTCGATCAATCAGGCCGTCGTGATGATGTGGGTCGTGGTGGCGGCCGTCTCTCTTTTTTTCTGGACGGCCGCTCGCACCCGTCAGCTTGTGCCCACCAAAATCCAGAGTCTGGCCGAGATAAGCGTCGAGTTTCTGCGCGGGCTGGTGATCGAAAACATGGGCGAGCGCGGAATGCGGTTCTTTCCGTTCATCGTGACGCTGTTCTTTTTTATCCTATTCGCCAATCTGCTCGGACTGATTCCGGGAACTTATACGGTCACCAGTCAAATCATGGTGACGGCCTTGTTCGCGATCATGGTTTATGTCATGAGCCTGATCGTGGGATTTACGGTGCACGGTCTTCATTTTTTCAGCATCCTCGTTCCGCCCGGCACGCCGGGCTGGCTTCTGCCGCTGATGCTGCCGATCGAGGTCATCAGCCAGTTGGCCCGCCCGGTGACCTTATCCGTCCGGCTTTTTGCGAACATGACGGCGGGCCACACTGTTTTGTATGTCCTGTTCGGCCTGATGTTGGCGGGGGGCGTGCTGATCGGCTGGTTGCCGTTCGTCTTTACCGTCGTGGTTTATATTCTCGAAGTGATCGTGGCATTCATCCAGGCCTTTATCTTTACGATTTTGGCGACCGTTTATCTTGGCGATGCAATCAAGCTACATTAATTGAAAGGAGACAAGACACAATGGATGCAAACGCAGCAGCATTGTTTGGAACGGGCTTGGCCGCGGCCGGATTCGGCGGCGCCGGGGTCGGCATCGGCTATACCTTCGGTAAGATGATCGAGGCCGTGGCCCGTCAGCCTGAGGCCGAGGCCACGGTGGGAAAATATATGTGGATCGGATTCGCGCTGGTTGAGGCGATCGCGTTGTACGGTCTCGTGGTGGCCTTCATCATCCTGGGCCTGCGGGAATAGCGCCATGCCTCAGTTTGATACGACATTCCTGGCGTCCCTGCTTTTCTGGTCGGTTATCTCGTTCGGCATCCTTCTCTTTTTGCTCAAGCGGTTTGCCCTTCCCGGGATTCTTGAGATGCTGGAGGCACGGGAGAAAAAGATCAAGGACAGCCTGGACCAGGCCGAACGGCTTAAGCAGGAGGCGCAGCAGCTTCTCGCCCAGTATGAGGCCAAGCTCACGTCCATCCACGACGAGAGCAGGACGATTCTGGACGCGGCCCGCAAGCAGGCCCAGCTTCAACTCGAGGAGAATGAACGACGGATGGAGCAGGAGACGAAACGGATGCTGGCCGAAGCCCGATCCGAGATTCAACGGGAACAGCAGCGGGTTCTCCGTGAGGTCCACCAAACCGCGGTGGATCTGACGCTTCTGGCGGCTGAAAAGGTTCTGTCCCGCAGTCTGACCGATGCCGACCATCGCCGGCTGATTGAAGAGGCCGTTCAGGAGATCGCGCAGCAGGCGAAGCGGTAAATGGATCGTCAAAAAGGAGTCATGCTGACAAATCCCGTCGGGGGCTGAAAGAGGGCGGGATCCACGGGCCCCAATTTCAGGTTCTGGAAATCCACGATGGCCAGCGCCAAATTGTCCCGGTGGTAGGCCACGCGCAACGCTTGTCCTTTCAGGTCCCGGGCTTCCCATCGCAACGTGTACTCCGCACCGAATTCCTTCTTGTCCTTCACGGTCCGAATCAGCAGCACGATATCGGAAGGATGTCCTTCCAACGAATCTTCTCTTAGAACGATCCGATTCTGGATGATGTCGGGGTGCTCTTCCAATCGAATGAGCCCTTCCTGTTGGGCTTTGCGCGACAACCGGCTGGCAAAAGACGTCTCGAAATAGATCTTGTCCTCGGCGTAGATGCGGTACTCCTTCAACGTGCCGAAATCCATGATGACCACCTCGATCGGGTCGGCCTGCCGGTACTCGTACCGGATGAGTTTTCCGGAACGGTAGATATGAGCCGTTGTGACGGACGTGTGGCCGTTTTGGTCAATCGCAGTGAGCTGGAGATCGGCCGAGAGATCGGGGAGGGGTTCGACGGCAGGGGGAGATACCGGCGGTTCCTCCGCGGCCGAAACGGCACAGCGGAAAGACGAGACCGCAACGAACAGCATTGAGGCGAGGGCGATTCCCGCCAGGGTCTTCGGAATGCGGAATGCGGGCCATGAACCGGTCATGTCGGCGGCTCCGGATTAAGACTGCCCGGCCGGTATCCCCGAAGATCCATTGTGACATACCGGAAACCGGTTTTTTGAATAGCGGTTACTACGTTCTCGCGAAGGGTCCGATCGATCAGACGGTTGAAATCCTCGGGGCGCAGCTCGATGCGGGCGACGTCTCCGTGATCGCGCACCCGGACCTGCCGGAAGCCCTCCTTTTTCAAGATTTCTTCCGCCTGTTCGATTCGACCCAATCGTTCCACCGTGATCCATGTTCCGAAGGGCACGCGGGAGGAGAGGCATGCATCGGCTGGTTTATCCCACTCGGCCAGACCGAGCGAACGGCTTAACCGGCGAATCCCGGTTTTCCCAAGCCCGGCCTCGGCAAGCGGGCTGCGAACGCCGAACGCCTTGGCCGCTTCCAGTCCCGGCCGGAAATCCTTCAGATCGTCCTTTTGGGTCCCGTTGGCCAGCCAACGCAGGCCCAATTCCCCGGCCAGCCGCGTGCCGTTTGAATAAAGTTCCTCTTTGCAAGTATAGCATCTCCGCGGACCGTTTTGGTAGAACTCCGGCCGGTCCATCGCCTTCGAAGCGATGACGTGGTGCGGGGCGCCGATCTCGAGGGCGATCCGACGGCAGCTTTCCAATTCCGAGGAGGCGACCGTTGGCGAGACGGCCGTGACGGCCGCGGCCCGATTTCCCAGAACGTCGTGCGCGACTTTCAGAACGAGCGTGCTGTCAATTCCACCGGAAAAGGCGACCAGAACAGAATCCATCTCCTGAAAAATCCCATGGAGTTTTTGAAGGGTGTCCTGAATTTGCGTGTCGATCATCGGAAGCACGGGTTCAGTTTTCCCGGATTTTGGCCTCGTCCTGCTTGGCCACCACCACCAGCGCGAGATGATCCGGATCGAGATATTTCTGCGCCACGCGCCGAATGTCGGTCTTCGTAACGGACCCGATCAGCTTGGGATAGCGTTCGGCATAGTCGAGGCCCAGGTTGTAGTATTCGATCTGAGCGAGAAGACCGGCGATCTTGGCGCTGGTGTCCATGCGCAGTGGAAAGCTGCCGATGAGATAGGCCTGGGTCTCCCCCAGCTCACGGTCGGTGACCGGCAGCGTCCGGATCTTCCGAAGCTCGGCCAGGACGCCGTCGATCGCCTGCTGCGCCGCGGCATTCCGGGTCTGGAGCGAAACGGAGAAACTTCCGGGAAAGGCGCCGGCCTGAAAATGGCTGTTGATGCTGTAGGCCAGGCCTTGATTGTCCCGGAGATTGGTCATGAGGCGGGACGCGAAACCTCCCCCGCCCAAGATGTAGTTCATAACGGTCACGGCGTAATAGTCCGGATTCCTCCGATCAATCCCCAGATGCCCCAGGATCATATTGGCCTGCGTCAAATCCTTGTCAATCAGCTTCACGGTCGGTTTCTCAAGACCGGCGGCCGGTGGAAACGTCGCGGTCGGAATGAGTTTCTGCGGCCAGGAACCGAAGTAGGTCTTGAGGAAATCCACGGTCTCCGATTCGGTGATGTCGCCCACGATCGTCATGATCGTGTTGTTCGGGCGGTAATGCTGGTCGTAAAACCGGGCGACATCGGCGCGGGCGATGGTCGGCAGCGTCTGTTCCGTTCCCTCCGTGGGCCGGTGGTAGGGATGCGCGCCGAACACAATCTGATTGAAGGCCTTGTCGGCCACCGTGCTGGGCTCATCCTTCTCGGCGATCAGCTGTCCCAGGATCTCCTGGCGAATGCGCTGCAGCTCCGGTTCCGGGAAGGACGGACGGGTCAGGATATCCGACAGCAGATCAAGGCCCGCGGCCAGATCCTTTTTCAGAACGCGGAGCGAGGCCGACGCATAGTCGTCGCCGCCGCGGGTCGAAAGTTCGGCTCCGATGAAATCAATCGCATCCGCAATTTGTATCGAGCTTCGTGTGGCGGTTCCTTCATCCAGAAGCGAAGCCGTCAGATGGGCCAGCCCGGCTTTTTCTTCCGGATCCAGCACCGCCCCGGCCTTGATGATCATCTGGATATTCACCACGGGCAGGGAGTGGGCTTCTTGAAGGACGACGGTCATGCCGTTTTCGGTGACGAGCCGCTTCGCCGAAACCTTGCCGGCCGGCGCGGCATCGGCCGAAGCGACTTGAGATAGAAAAACCGTCAACCCGAAGAGCAAAAGCCGGATGAAGAATCCGGATGCGTTCTGGAATTTTCGGATGGCCATCCCGGTCTAGTCCTTGTCCTGGCGCGGCTGAGGGAGCAGGATGCCGACGGTCCGGCGATCCTCGATCAGATAGGTCCTGGCCGCGCGGCCCAGATCCTCTTTCGTGACCTTTTGGATATTTTCAACATAGGACTCCTGATACGCATACCCGGCGCCCACCGCCTCGGCGATTCCGATCTGCATCGCCCGGTAAAAATTCGAGTCCTGTCCCATGATGAAGCCGGCCTCGATCTGGTTCTTGGCCTTTTGCAGTTCCGGGTCGGTCACCGGTTCGGTCTTCAGTTTTTCGATCTCGGCGTACAACGCCTTCTCCAGCTCGTCCGCGGTTCGGCCCGGTTGGGGGACGCCGTAAATATAAAACAGATCCGGATTCGCCGAGAGGTTCGGATAGTCCCCGCCGATATCGAGGGCCAGTTTCTTCTCGTAGACCAGACTGCGGTAGAGGCGTGAGCTTTTTCCGGAGAACAGAATATTGGCCAGCACGCCCAGTGCGTAATTGTCCGGGTGGAAAAAGTTCGGGACGGGGTAGCCGGCAAACACAAACGGGAGCTGGGCCTCTTTCTTGATCACGAAACGGCGCTCTCCCGTCTGCTCCGGCTCGGCGATACGGAAGGGCGCGACCGGAAACCCCTTCGGGACCTTGCCGAATGTCTGCTGGATTTTTGGAAGCAGTTTTTTGGGATCGATGTCGCCGACGATGACGAGGATGGCGTTGTTGGGCGAGTAAAACCGTTTATAGAAGGCCGTGACGTCGTTTCGTTCCAGGTTGTTCAGATCCGTCATCCATCCGATGATCGGGGCATGGTAGGGATGAACGAGAAAGGCCGTCGCGAAAAGATGCTCGACAACCAGGCTTTGGGGATCGTCGTCCGTGCGAAGCCGCCGCTCTTCCTTGACCACCTCCCGTTCGAGCTGAAACTCCTTCGTGTCGAGCAGGAGGTTCGTCATCCGGTCGGATTCCAGATTGAGGGCCAGGCCGACCTGATCGGCCGACAGGTTCTCGAAATACGCGGTGTAATCCTTTCCGGTAAAGGCGTTCTCGGTTCCGCCGACCCGGGCGATCGATCGCGAAAACTCCCCCTTGCCGTACTTGGGCGTGCCCTTGAACATCATATGTTCGGTCAGATGGGCCAGGCCGGTTTTCCCGGTCACTTCGTTTCGGGAGCCGGCGCGGTACCAGACCTGGATCGTGACGACGGGGGCTTTGTGTTCTTCGACAAGGATGACCTTGAGCCCGTTCGCGAGGGTCTGGGTCTGGAGGGTCCGGGCCTGGGCCGGAGCGATGGGAAGAAACAGGAACGACGCGAGCAAAAGATAGAATAAGGACGGCATGGAGAACATCCTAACAAGTGCCCCCGATGTTGTCAACTGCTCGGCCCTCGCCGGGGGATTCCATCGCTGACCAAATGCGTTAAAGGGAGATCGAGTCTTATATCGGGTTACGCATGTCCGGGGACGCAGCCGTTACTGCATCCCCTTCTGTGGTTTTGATATTTATATAGTCCTCGAACGCCTGGTCAGCTCTTCCACCCCCCGGCTTCGAGCCTCAGCTAAACATGGGTATTGATAAGCCGGTGGGGTTAGCGGCTGCTTCGGTGCGGAGCTGGCCGCAGGCGGCCAGGATATCGCGGCCGCGGCTTTTTCGGATGAAGGCGGGGAGGCGTCCCTCGATCAGTATTTTTTGAAACCGCAGCACGGTTTCATCGTCCGGGCGGCCGAAGGGCGCGCCCGGATAGTCGTTGAACGGGATCAAATTCAGCTTGCACGGGATGCCCTTGAGAAGTCGAAGCAGGCGGCGCGCGTCCGCCTCGGTGTCGTTGATCCCTTTTAGAAGGACATACTCGAAGAAAATCCGCCGGCGGGGCGGGAGGGGATAGTCCCGGCAGGCCTGAAGGAGCGATTCGAGGGGATACTGTTTGTTGATCGCCGGCATCACCCGGTCGCGGACGGCGTTCGTTGTCGCGTTCAGCGAAACGGCCAGGTTCACATTTAGTCCGCTCTCGCCCAGTTTTTTGATCTGGGGCACGAGGCCGGAGGTGGAAAGCGTGATCCTTCGGGGACCGAGCCCGACCATCTTGGGATGGAGAAGGCGCCCCAGGGCCTCGGTTACCTCCCGGTAGTTCGCCAGCGGTTCGCCCATGCCCATCAAGACGATATTCGTCAGATGTTGATCCGGTTCCATATGGTTCTGCATCCAGAGCACCTGGTCCACGATCTCGTGGGCCTTGAGATTTCGAAGCAGCCCCATCGTACCGGTGAGGCAGAACGTGCAGTCCAGCGTACAGCCGGCTTGGGTCGAGATGCAAAGAGTGTTGCGATCGTCGTCCGGGATCAGCACGGACTCGATCTCCTGGCCGTCCGACAGACGGAACAGAAATTTCTGAGTCCCGTCCGCCGACCGTTGCCGTTGAACCAGTTCGGGCGCGCTGAGGACGGCCCGGGTTTCGAGCAGCTCGCGATCCGAGTTCGACAGGTTGGTCATCTCTTCGAAACGGGAGACCCTTTTCTGATAGATCCAGTCCCGGATCTGTTGTGCCCGGTACTTCGGCCAGTCCAGTTCCCGTACCAAGGCGTCGAACTCATCGAAGGAGAACTGTTTGAGGTTGACCTTGCTCATAAGGGTAATGTAACACAGGTCCCGGCGCATGAACAAGGCGTCTTGATCTTGTCGTCGTCTGTGTTATAATTAAGACCGTGGAAATAAAACCGCCTTGCAGATGGAATGCAGCCGTCGCCGCGCTGGTCTTCAGTTGCGGCCTGCTCGTCGCCTGCGCTCCCCAGCGGCCGTTGGTTGTACCCACGACGCCCCCGTCCGAGCGGGACGAGAATCCCGGTTTGGACCGGTTGTCCGGCGCGCCGGAAAAACCGTCCGCGTTTCCAACGGCCTGTTTCTCGGCCGAGGACTGCTTTAATGCGGCACTGCGGACGGTGGAAGATGGCGATCGAACGGCTGCCGCGGCCTCACTAAAATCGTTGAGGGAGCGATACCCCGATACCCCGTGGTCGAAGCGTGCCGGTTTCCTTCTGGGTCAATGGGCCGCCGAAAACGGAGCCCCCGAAGCGGATGACCTTTTGTCGCGGACCATGGCGGATCTCCCCTTGCTGGAAGAATACGGACTGTTTTTCATGGCCGGCGGACAGGCCCGGCGGGGACAGTTCCGGCTTGCGGTCGAGACCTACGATCGGCTGCTTCAGAAATATCCTGAGAGTGCAGTAAACGCGCAGGCCGTTTATCAGAAAGCCATCGCATTGGTTCAAGCCGGTGATTGTCAAACGGCCCTGGCCGAATGGAACGGATTCGTGGCCCGCTTTCCAAAAGACGACAACACGGGCAAGGCACTGCTGCAATCGGCCGATTGCGCGATGAAGCTTCAGGACTCCGCCAAGGCGGTCGAGGCGCTTCAGCGGGTCTGGTTTTATTATGCGGACCGTCCCGAGGCGCTTGAGGCCCGGAAAAATCTTGAGCGGCTCGGCGCGACGGGCGTCAAGATCCCGGAGCCCTCCTCCGAGGCACGATATCAGCGCGGCCGGATCCTTCTCAACGTGGCCCGTTATGTAGAGGCCGCGGCCGAGTTCAAGACCGTGCTGGCCGCCGGCGACGGGCCGGACCGCGATGAAGTGATCCAAAATTTGAGCGAGGCCTTCATCCAGCTTAAACAGTATGACGAGGCCGGGCGATGGTTGACGGACCTGGCGGGCCGGACCGCACGGCCGGATCTTTTAACCAACGCGCTTTTCTGGCTGGGCCGTCTTGCGATTCGTCAGGGCGAAGAGGGCCGTCTTGTTCAGATCGAGCAGCAACTGGCTGAGCGATTCCCGGCCAGCCCCGAGCGCGCGAAGCTGCTCTTCATGGCCGGCGATTTTTACGAGGGACGCGAACAGACGGCGCTTGCGATTAAAACGTATCAGCGGGTGATCGCGGAGTCGCCGGCCGACCCGTCCGCCGAGGACGCCGTCTGGCGGCTCGGCTGGATCGCGTACAAAGCCCGACAGTACGGCGATGCGATTAAAACGTTCGAGGGCTATCTGCTTCGCCGCCCGTCCGGTCCGCTCGGAGGGCAGTTCGGATACTGGCTCGGACGCAGCGCGGAGGCGATGGACCAGCCCCTCAAGGCGGCCCGGTCCTACCGGGGCGTCTGCCGGAAATTTTTGCGGACGTTTTATTGTCATCAAGCCGCGGCTCGACTGGCCCGGCTGAATTTCCCTTCCGTCGGCGACATGGAAGCGGATCGCTCCGCCCCCGCGGTTCGCGAGGCCGTTTTGAAAACGAACAACGGGGCGGTCATCGGCTTGCCGGCGATCGGAGCCGGCACGGGGGCCGACGCGGCCTTGACGCGGGATCGTCATTATTTGATCGCGCTGGAACTGATGACGCTGCGTTTGAAACCGGAAGCCGCACGGGAGCTCATCTCCTTAAGCGAGCGGCATGCGACCGACAAGGCAACCGTCTTAAAACTGGCGGAGCTTCTTTATGCCGCGGGCGACTACCACCGCAGCCTTCGCCTTTTGCGGCTCTATTTTCAGGATGTCATCGAGAAGGGCGGGGATGACATTCCAAAGAGTTTCTGGGAGCAGGCCTATCCCTATCGTTTTTTGGAGTGGGTGAAACGGCAAACCCCGATCACGGCGGACCCGTATCTGGTCGCGGCCGTGACCCGCGAGGAAAGCGCGTTTGATCCCAGGGCCGTTTCAAAAGTCGGGGCCTTGGGTCTGATGCAGCTGATGCCCTTTACAGCCGAATGGGCGGCCCAGCGCGTTGGCCTCAAATCATTCAGTCCGGACCTCCTTCTGGACGAAGCCGTGAATATCCGATTGGGGGCGTGGTATCTACAGCATCTGGTCGAGCAGTTCGATGGGAACGTGGTCCTGGCGGTTGCGAGTTACAACGCCGGCCCGGAGGCGGTCGGCCGGTGGACCGAAAAAGGCGTGGGGGAGATGGATGAATTTATCGAGTCCATCCCCTTCAACGAAACCCGGCACTTCACCAAGCGAGTGATTCGGAGCTACAACGAATACCGCCGCATCGCCGGGGAAAATCCCGTCCAGCGCCTGTCCGGGGTGCCGGTGTCACCTTGACAACCGGATGAGAAAATGGTAAGCGCAGAGGGGGTGGCCGTCATGTCGATTGATCCGATGACGATATTGGAAAAACGGGTGCATCAAATCCTGGAGCTGGTGAAACAGCTGAAGCAGGACAACGCCCTTTTGGAACGGAAGGTCAAGACGATCGGGCCGCGGCTGGCCCAGCGGGAACGCGACCGGCTGCGTTGGAACCATGACCGGGTCCGGCTGCGCTCCAAGGTGGAACGAATTCTATCCAAAATGGAAACCTTGCCTTTGCGCCTTCATCCGACAGAGGGACGGCGGAACGCAAGGCCCGGAAAGCGAGGGGGGACGTGAAGAAACAGATCGAGGTCGAAATCTACGGCCAGAACTACACAATCGCCGGAGAGGCGGACGGGCCGTATGTGGCCAAACTGGCCCGGTACGTGGACGGAAAGATGCGTGAGCTGGCCGAAACCGGAAAAAATATGCCCACGACCAAGCTGGCCCTGCTGGCGGCCGTCAATATCACCCACGAGCTCTTTGAGCTTCGTCAGGAGAAGCAGACCAAAGACAGCGCGATCGAGAAGAAAACGAAGGATTTGATCGAGAATATCGAAGAGCAGTTCGGCGATCTCAAGCTATATTAGTATTGTTCTACTGATCCAATGTTCCATTCTCCAGCCCTTCCCCCCCCCGCGCGCGAGGCCGGAGCGGTTGGGTGGGCGGGTCACTGCGGCGCGAGCGGCCTCGGTCAGCAGGAATTACGCCGTCGCGGTGGGTGAGGTTTCGGCCGCGCGAACGGCGGGTTTAA
>CAKKOZ010000109.1 GCA_919901335.1 Nitrospiria bacterium
TGAACTGCGCGACCGGGCCGGAATTCATGACGGACCATATCCGCTCGCTCGCGGCACTGGCGACCTGCTATGTCAGCGTCTATCCCAATGCCGGTCTCCCGGATGAAGAGGGGAAATATTCCGAGACGCCCGAAACGCTCTCGACCAAGCTGATCCGGTTCGCGGATGAAGGCTGGCTGAACATGGTCGGAGGCTGCTGCGGCACGACGCCGGAGCATATTAAAGCGATCGCACGGATGGTCAAAGACAAAAAACCGCGCCGTACGCAGACGGAAATACGGCCGGCCGTTTCCGGAATTGACTATTTGCCGATTGAAGAAGACAACCGTCCGATCGTCGTCGGCGAGCGGACGAACGTGATCGGAAGCCGGAAGTTCAAGGACCTGATCGTAAATGAAAAGATCGAGGAGGCGGCTGAGGTCGGCCGCGCGCAGGTGAAGACCGGCGCCCAGGTACTGGACGTCTGCATGGCCAATCCGGATCGCGACGAGTTTTCGGACATGGACCAGTTTATCCAGATATTAAACAAGAAGGTCAAGGCCCCGATCATGATCGACTCGACCGATGCCGCCGTGACCGAGGCCGCGCTCAAACATTGTCAGGGGAAATGCGTCATCAACTCGATCAATCTGGAAGACGGCGAGGAGCGATTTGAGAAGATCGTGCCGCTGATCAAGAAATACGGCGGCGCGGTTGTGGTCGGCTGCATCGACGAAGACAAGGTCCAAGGGATGGGCGTCACGCGGCAGCGTAAACTCGAAATTGCCAAACGGTCGCACGATCTTCTGGTGAACAAGTACGGAATTCCCGTACGGGACATCATCTTCGATCCTTTGGTTTTTCCCGTCGGAACGGGCGACGCCAACTATATCGGCTCGGCGCCCGAAACGATCGATGGAATCCGGTTGATCAAGGAGGCGCTGCCGGGCGTCAAGACGATTTTGGGGATCAGCAACGTCTCGTTCGGACTCCCGCCGGCCGGGCGCGAGGTCTTAAACGCCGTCTTTCTGTATCACTGCGTCAAGGCCGGCCTGGACTACGCGATCGTCAATGCCGAGAAGCTCGAACGTTACCCGTCCATCCCGGAAGAAGAACGCCGGTTGGCCGAGGACCTTATTTTCTGGCGCGGGAAGGACCCTGTGGCCGTTTTCGCCGAATATTTCCGCGTCAAAAAGCCGGCCGTAAAAAAACCCAAGAGCACCCTCTCCCTGGACGAACGGCTCGCATGCTACATCATCGAGGGATCCAAAGACGGCCTGATCGAAGATCTCGATGAGGCGCGCAAAAACCGATCCCCGCTTGAGATCATCAATGGCCCGCTGATGGCCGGGATGGACGAGGTCGGGCGGCTGTTCAATAATAATGAATTGATCGTGGCCGAGGTGCTGCAATCGGCCGAGGCGATGAAGGCCGCCGTTCGTCATCTGGAACAATATATGGAGAAGTCTGATACGGCTGCCCGCGGCAAGATCATATTGGCCACGGTCAAGGGAGATGTCCACGACATCGGCAAGAACCTGGTCGAGATCATACTGGGCAACAACGGCTATCTTATCGTCAACCTCGGAATCAAGGTCCCGCCGGAAGAGCTGATCGCGGCGTACAAACGCGAAAAACCGGACGCGATCGGGCTGTCCGGGCTTCTGGTCAAGTCGGCCCACCAGATGGTCGTGACGGCGCAGGACTTCAAAGCGGCCGGGATCAAGATCCCGATTTTAGTCGGCGGCGCGGCGCTGACACAAAAATTCACGAACACAAAGATTGCGGCCGGATATGACGGCCCGGTGATCTACGCGAAGGACGCGATGAACGGGCTTGATATCGCGAACCAGTTAATGAACAAGGACACACGTGACGCTTTTCTTCGAAAAGTGCAGGAGAACCGGGAACACCGCGTGCAGCTTGCCGAAGACCAGGCTCAACGCACCGCGGCCGTTTCTTCGCCCGCGGCCGGCCGCTCATCGGTGCGTCGTGATACGCCTCTGCCGAAGACGCCGGACTTCGATCTTCACGTGCTGAAGGAGGCATCGGTTGATGAAATCTTCTCGTACATCAATCCCGCGATGCTGTATGGAAAACATCTCGGATTGAAGGGAAACCTCGAAACACTTCTGGCGGGACAAGATGAAACGGCCGTCAAACTATATCGAACGGTGGAGGAATTTAAAAAAGAAGCGGTCGCCAAAAAATATATCACGGCTCAGGGCGTTTACCGGTTCTTCCCAACCCGATCGCGCGGCGACGATCTTTTGATCTACGATCCGGCCGACCCCAAGCGCGTGATCGAGACCTTTACCTTCCCCCGTCAGTCCTCCGGCGAACGGCTCTGCCTATCCGACTACTGCCGCGACGTCGAGTCCAAGGAAATGGACACCGTGGTGATGTTTGCGCTAACCTGCGGGCGCGGCGTGAGGAAACTCTCAACCGAATGGAAAGAGGCCGGAGACTATCTCCGCTCCCACACGCTACAGGCCGTGGCAATCGAAGGGGCCGAGGCCTTCGCCGAATGGCTGCATAAAAAAATCCGGGCCGATTGGAGCTTTCCGGACCCGTCCGCCTTCACGCCCTACGATCTCTTCCGGAAAAAATACCGCGGCGTGCGCGTCTCCTTCGGCTACCCCGCCTGCCCGAACCTCGCCGACCAGCACAAACTCTTCAAGCTTCTGGACGTCACCTCGCGCATTGGCCTCGAGCTAACCGACGGCGATATGATGGACCCCGAAGCCTCCGTCTCGGCCCTCGTCTTTCATCACCCGGACGCGAAATATTTCAGGACGGATGTGGGATAGTTTTCGTAGAGT
Source organism: Nitrospiria bacterium (assembly GCA_919901335.1). Classification (GTDB taxonomy): domain Bacteria; phylum Nitrospirota; class Nitrospiria; order JACQBZ01; family JACQBZ01; genus JACQFA01. The sequence continues at coordinate 2,802 of CAKKOZ010000109.1, forward strand.
AGGCACTCGTCGAAACTCACGTGGCCTTCGACTGGGAGTTTTTCTTCTCATTCTCTCTCCATGGAGAGTCGGGTTCTTTTTTAATGAATGGTAATGAATGGGGTCAGAGTACATTTTCTTGAGTTGATCGTTGTACTTTCCGCGGTCGTCCTCGCACCCCACTGACCACGCGACGTCCAAGCATCGCTTCGATCTGTCTCCGAAACTCTGTTTTCCCAATGACCTGACCTTGCTGTGTCGCTTTACGAATCTGATCCCATTCCCCTTCGTTGATCGTCGCTTGAAACCATTCCCGATACACCCTCTGCCGTTCCCGCGCGTTTACTCCCAAGCTCATGTACCACGGATCCTCATCAAGCAACCGATCTGGATTCCCTAACGCTCTAAACAGATAACTGCTCCACCGATACTCCCCAGGGTCCCTCACCATCCCGGCTCGAATTGGGTTCATCTCGATATACCGGCTGCATGCAATCAGGTATTCATCACGGCCGACAACCGCGCTCTTAAATCGCCCCTCCCACAGCGTTCCGGTGCGGCTGTACGTCTGATTAATATACCG
>CAKKOZ010000110.1 GCA_919901335.1 Nitrospiria bacterium
ACTAAACAGACTCCGCCAATGTTTGAAGACCGTTTTTTTCATCCCGGCCCAGATCAATCCTCAGAAGCGGTAATCCTCGGCGACTTAACGAAAGATAATCACCCAGGACCTGCGCCCGTTTTAAGATCGAGAAACCGTACGGCTGCCCTGGAATGGGGAGATCGTCCCGATCCTCCGATGTAATCTGGAGGAAGCACCCCGTTTTGGGGCCTCCCTTATGAAGCTGGCCGGTCGAATGCAGAAATCTCGGACCGTATCCCAGCGTCACGGCCAGACGATACCGATCGCGGATCCGGGCGCGGACCGTTTGCAGCAACGCTTCGTTAAGATCGGACCGTTCCAGATAGACCATCATTGCGACATAGCCCGAGCGCTTCGCCCGCCCCAGAAAAAGACGCAATGACTCTTGAAGCGAACCGGCGGGGTTTTTCTCTTGTTCTGAATATAGTCGAACCCCTTTTTGTTCAAGAACCATCGGGCTCGACGGGAAACGCCCCGTCGTCCGGAACGCCTCGAGCAATTTGCCGGTATTCTCCTTGCTCTCGGTCACGTTCGGCTCATCAAACGGATTGACACCCAGGATCGCCCCGGCCGTCGCCGTGGCCAGTTCCCACCGGAAAAATTCGGCCGCCAGATCCAGCGGATCGGAAAGAAGGATTCGGACGACGGGATGACCGCTCGCCTGCAAGGCCAGTATCTTTTGATCCGGCGTTTCATCGGCATCCCATGCCGCTTTCAAATGGACAAAAAGCCGGTCCGGGCTGTAAACCTCCGGCCGGCCGATCGGCTCCCCGTCAACGGGGATCAGCCCTTTGCCCTCTTTCCCCGTGCTCTCGGCCAGAAGCTGTTCCAGCCAGCCGCCGAAGCTCCGTACCGCCGGGGACAAGATCAGCGTCACTTTATCAAGCCCCTGAAGACCGAGCGCGCCCAGGACGATCCCGAGCCACGCACCGGGATTGTCTTCCATCGGCACGGCAGACCCCGAAGCCCGGACCATTCCTTGGGCCCGCTCAAGGAAACGGGGCAGGTCCATCCCGATCAGTGCCAGTGGAACCAGACCGAAATAGGAAAGGGCGGAGTAGCGTCCGCCGATATCGGGTGCGTTTAAGAAAATCCTTCTGAACGCTTGCGCACGGGCCAGCGTCTCAAGCGGCGTTCCGGGATCCGTAATCGCGACAAACTGTTCCCCGACGGGACCCGGTTTGAGCGTCGCGAGTCGATCCGAAAAATAGCGGTAGAGCGACTGCGTCTCGATCGTCGTGCCGGACTTGCTGGCCAGGATGAACAGCGTCCGCTCCAGGTTGACCGATTTCTCGATCTTGAGAATGGTCGCGGAGTCCGTGGAGTCCAGCACGGCGAGATCGGGGCAGCCGGACGCAACCCCATAGATCTCCCGGCAGACCTCGGCGCAGAGGCTGCCGCCTCCCATGCCCAGGAGCACGACATGCGTGAAGCCCGCATCCCGAACCGTCCGGGCGAACGCCATCAACTCGCCGGCGCGATGCGTCATCTCCTCCGCAACGGTCAACCAGCCCAGACGGTTTTTGATCCTCATCTGGATTTCCGGATCGCTCGTCCAGATCGTTGCGTCCTTGGCCCATAGTTTTTCCAAGAATCGACCTTCATGGAGAGACCGCAGCGCGGCCTTCACCGGTTTCTCGTAACGGCCCAATGCCGCCTCACTATTTCTCATGGGTCTACGCTGATCTCCTACGTCGGCTTGGGACGAACCCGCTTCAACCACCAGGATATAAATTTTGGGATGCGGCCTTGAAAAAACTTCTCGGCGAAATATTGGTCGCCGGCCCGCTTGGTCGCCTGGGCCAATGTGGGATAGACATGGATCATCCCCGAAAGGTCGGCCACCGTCCCCTTTTTCTTGAGCGCCAGCGCAGCTTCATGGATCAGGTCCCCCGCATGGGCGCTTAAAATCGTGCAGCCGATGATCCGGCCGTTCGGCCGGGTGATGAGCTTGACCACCCCTTGCGTCTCTCCGTCAATGATATGCCGGTCGTTCTCCCCCACCGGAAACCGCCAGACACGGGTTCCGCCTTCCCCAAATTGTTGTTTGGCCTGCTCCTCGTTCAGTCCGACCTGGGCCAGCTCCGGATCGGTAAAGGTGCACCAGGGGACGACGCGATAATCGGCACGGCGCCGCAGAAGCGGGACAAGCGCATTGACGACGATCAACCCGGCCTGGTATTCGGCCATATGCGTGAACGGGAATCCGCCCGTCACATCGCCGCAGGCGAAGATCCGCGGATTGGTCGTCCGCATGCACCGATCCACCCGGATGCCTCGCGTATCGAACTGAACGCCCGCCGCCGCAAGCCCCAGCCCGTCCACCCGGGGCCGTTTCCCGGCCGCGATCAACAGCGCATCCCCTTCGAGCGCGAAGGATTCTCCGTTGCGTGAACAATGAAGCCGCAGGCGGTCCTCATGTCGTTCGACCGTCTCGGCACGCGCCTTGATCTCGATCCGAAGCCCTTCCTTCTCCAGAATCTCGTGAAGCCGTCCGGCCGTTTCCCGGTCGTCTTTGTTCAGGATAGAGTCCAGCGTCTCGATGATCGTGACGCGGCTTCCCAGCCGATGAAAGGTCTGGCCCATCTCGCATCCGACGGGGCCGCCGCC
>CAKKOZ010000111.1 GCA_919901335.1 Nitrospiria bacterium
GGTGGCCTTTGTGCTGGACGTGAAGGGCAACCGGGACATCTACCGGATGAATGCGGATGGGACGGAGGTCCGACAACTCACCACCACACCGGCTGCCGAGACATCGCCCCGTTGGTCTCCGGACGGAAAGAAGATCGTCTTCATTTCGGACCGCGACGGCTCCAACGCGGGCCGCGTGGCCGCGGGCGAGGTCTATACCATGGCTGCGGATGGAACGGCGGTCAAGCGCCTGACCTTTTTGGAAAAAGGGGAAGATGATCCCTCCTGGTCTCCGGACGGCCGGACGATTCTGTTCACCAGCCAGCGGGACGGGAATCAGGAGGTCTACGCCATGGATGTGGATGGTTCCGACCAGCGGAATTTAACGAACAGCCCCGCTCTGGACTGGAACCCGTTCTTCTCACCCGACAACAAGAAGATCGGGTTCGTCACGACGCGGGACGGCAACCGGGAGATCTACGCGATGAACCCGGACGGATCCAGCCCCGTGAATTTGACGAACAACCCGGCCGATGACGGCAGCGGGATGTTCACCTGGTCCCGCGACGGGAAGTGGCTGCCGTTTACATCGACCCGGGCCGGAAAACGCGACATCTTCGTGGTCGGTCTGGACGGGACGCCGCCGCGCAACCTGACGAATACGCCGGACGCGGAGGAGGACGATCCGGTCTGGCTTCCGGACGGACGCATTCTGTATTTGACCGACCGCGACGGGAATTGGGAGCTCTACGCGGTCAATCTGGACGGGACGGGTTTAACCAATTTGACCCATAACCCGGCCAACGATACCCGCGGGATCCGTCTTTATCAAACCGCGGCCGATTGATTGAGGGATGGGGAGGAACCAATGAAGACCTTTCGACCTTTTAACCTTTTGATCTTTTCGCTCTTCCTGTTCATCGGATGCGCCAAGGGCGGGCTCATGCCCCCCGGACCGCCGATGATCCCTCAAGAGACCCTGGACTATAAGACCTATTTCTCATCCAACCGCGATGGGACGCCGGAACTCTACCGGATGGATCCGGACGGGAGCAACGTGATACGACTGACCTTCAATGAAGGGAACGAGTATTTCGCGGTGGTCACGCAGGACGGCTCCCATGTGGTCTACGTGCTCGATGCCGCCCAGGAGCGCCAGATCTATACGATGGATGCGGCCGGAGCCGGCCAGCGGCAGATCACCCATGAGGGGAAGACGAATGAATTCCCCCGCTGGTCGCCGGACGGCAGGCGGATTGTGTTCATCTCCGACCGCGACGGGAATCGCGAGGTTTACGTCATGAACGCGGATGGTTCGAGCCAGCGGCGCCTCACCTTTACGGAATGGGAGGAGTCGGACGCAAAATGGTCTCCCGACGGCAGGAAAATCGCCTACGTCCCAACTGTCGACGGAAGCAATGAGGAGATTTTTATTATGGACGCGGACGGCCGGGGGATGGTGAACGTAACCCACAGCACGGGCATGGACTGGAACCCGTTCTGGTCGCCCACCGGGAAGAAGATCGGCTTTGTCTCGACCCGCGACGGGAACCGCGAGATCTACGCCATGAACTGGGATGGGACGGGGGTGGTGAACCTCACCCACAATCCGGCCGACGACGGAAGCGGGCAGTTTACCTGGTCTCAGGATGAGCGACGCCTTCCCTTCGTGACAAACCGGGACGGGAACCGCGAGGTCTACATTACGGATGCCGAAGGAAAGAACGCGAAAAATCTGACGAACACGCCCAAGGGGGAAGAGGACGATCCGGTCTGGCTTCCGGATGGACGGATCCTTTTCATGACCAATCGGGACGGAAACTGGGAGCTTTATGCCATGAATCCGGACGGCACGAAAACGGTCAATCTGACGCAGAACCCGGCCGATGACATGCGGAGCATCATGGCGTATCGGGAGAATCTTACGGAGCGGGGAAATT
>CAKKOZ010000112.1 GCA_919901335.1 Nitrospiria bacterium
GCATGTTTCGCGGCGGAAAAGTCGTGGTGAACTGATGCTCGACCCCGCCGCGCCGCCGCGCCCCGCGCCGCTCCGCTTCGCACCGCGTCGCCACGCTACGCAGCGCCCCGCAGCGCGTCGCTCCGCATCGCTTCGCTTCGCAACGCAACGTCTTGAAAAGAAAGGAAAATAAAATGAGCATCCAAAAAGTCAACGCCTCAAATGGCGACGGCGAAACCGAACACAGGGGTATCGGCCTATTGTCTGTCGATACTCAAATCCTCTACGACCACCTGCTTAAGCTGCAAGGCGGCCAGGAGGCGACCTATGCGGAATTGTCCGCATTGATCCAATCCAACATTCGCGGGGAAGCGGCGGGGAAATTATATTCGGCGCGCCGCAAACTTCTACATGAGCATCGTATCAATATCGGCACCGTGCGCTCGGTTGGCGTGCGGCGATTGACCGACGTGGAGACGGTAATTTCATCGACGGCAGCAGTTTCCCATATTCGGCGGACGGCGCGGCGAGCCATGCGCAAGCTGGGGTCCGTGGCAAACTTCGCCGCGTTGTCGGGCGAAATGAGAAACAAACACAATTCTCAGATGAGCGTGTTAGGGGTTATGGATTTGATGAGCAGACCGAAACAGATTCAGCGGCTGGAAAACAAAGTCGCGGAAATACAACGGAGATTGCCGATCGCCGAGACTTTACAACTCTTTGAAAAGAAAGGGGGATGATGGTCTGCCCCGCGCGTCGCGCCGCGTCGCAACGCTGCGCATCGCACCGCCGCGCATCGCTCCGCCGCGCATCGCTCCGCTCCGCAACGCAACGTCTTGAAACACGAAAGGATTGTCGAATGAAAACTTACCGCGCATCGCTCAAGTCTGTTTCGCCTTATAGCCAATCCCGCCCAAACTCGACTGACAAATTGGAAAAAGAATCCGCCGATGCCTTTGAGAAACGGACTTGGCGGGAAAAAAGCCATACCGACGAAACCGGCCAGGTCGTCATTCCCGGCATCTGCTTCAAAAAAGCCCTTGAGGAAACGGCTGCTTATCTGTCCGAGAAAATCCCAGGCAAACGCAATGCGACGTGGACTAAAAACTTCATGGCCGGAGTTCTCGTCGTAGATTCGTTGCCGTTGAAAGTCCAGAAGGCCGATTTGGAAAGCGAAGTCGTTTTTTGCAACGCGGACGGAAAGAAGGGCAGCGGCACCCGTGTATGGCGATGGTTCCCCGTGATTCGCCAGTGGGAGGGCAAACTCGATTTCATCGTGCTTGACGATACAATTACGCTTGATGCTTTCAGGCATCATCTTGAAGAAGCTGGAAAGTTCATCGGGATTGGCCGCTGGCGTCCGCGCCAAGGCGGGATGTTTGGACGATTTGAGGTTATCGGCGTCAAAGAGGTTTAGCGCGCCGCAACGCGGCGCATCGCCCCGCCACGCTCCGCCCCGCCGCGCTACGCGGCGCCCCGCAACGCGCCGCAACGCCACGCGCCGCAACGCAACGTTTCAATCCATACGCGGCGGATTGCCACTGACCACCCGCGATGCGGCGGACAAAGACCATGCTGACAGATCCCAGCCGACAAAGCCGGAGCCGAAGCCGGGGGCGGCGTACTCGAGCAAGTGCGTTTTGAGGACGCCGGACGGCCAATAGATTTTATCAACGCCCGCGCCGTCCGTATCCGGCCATGTCCGGCCATCCTCAACCGTGGCCTTGTAGAGCTTTATCATTCGATCCGCAAAGCTGTCATTAGGCAATGCCGGATCGTCGGCTTGGTTCGCCCCCATCGGATAATAAAGCTGGTCGAACCCGACGATTCCCGTATCGTTTCGGCGGGTCAAATAGTCTTTAACCCACTGAATGATGTCTTGTTCTCGCGTGGTGTTTTGCGCGGCTGTGTTAGCGGTGACAACCCCGCTGATCGGCTTGCTCGTATAAGCTCCCGATTCCACGTAAAATCCGGCGAGCGCGTAGCCGAGAGATCCCGAATTGGCGACCGCGCTTGTCACCGCCGCGTAACACGTTTGGTTTTTGCTTGGCGAAAATCCGATGTTATAGAACGTGGTTCCTTCCACCGGCGGCGGCGGATAGCTGGAAGTCCAGCCATACGTCACGGTTGCGATGGTGTAGTTCAGCGTGGAAATAGCGACGTTGGCTTTCGCCGAGGCGACCTGAGCCGCCGTCCAAACGGACCGATCCAATGCCCCGCTTCTGAACGGATCGCGGCGAAACCGAATTGTGGTCCACATAAAAAGATCGCTCGGCGGCGGAACATAACCCCACAAAGGATTCCACGGGGAATTGAGTTGCCCGGCGTATCGCGTTCCGCTGTCGAAAAGCGGCAGGCTTACGACGGCCTGCTGCCAAACCCCATAGATCGTATCGGCTCTGACAAAAAGAGGATCGACAAGAGTTGGCGGATAGTCGGTGTAAATCGGATTGCGGTATGCCCACAGGCTGAGTAGCAAATTTTGCTCGTATCCCGCAAGCGGAATATCTTTCGAGAAGTTCAGCATTATTCGTACAAGATCCTCTCAAGTATTGTGCGGAGCGCGTTAAGCTCGGCGGCCTGCGGCCAGCATGAGCGGTCGTAATAATTCACGTATCCGAAAACCGAATTACCGACGACCAGTTGCCCGTTTTTCACATAGATTTCCCCGTCGGCCCACCATGCGGCATGATTCGCCGTGGAGATCGACCAGTCTGATACTTGATTTGATCCGAACAACTGATTGCCGGTGGGGTCCGCAACCGGATCGGAATAAACGCTGAACGATAATCCATCAAATGCTCCCGCCCCATTGGCCGTCAGATATTCCTGGATCGCCCCGTTTTCATCGGCGACCTTTATTTCATCGCAGCGGTTCGCCCAGCCGTGATGATTTGTCGGAAGCGAGGTGGCGTGAGGCCCGGACACGTTGGCCGTGTAATATTCCTCATCGGTTGCGGCGGAAGCCGTAAGATTCACCCTGAGTTCAATACCATCAAACGCCCAATTCGGAGAATACTTAATGACGATGGACTGCGGCCCGACCGCGCCGACGATGAAATATTTTAACGGGTCCCAAGCCGCCCATGAAGCAGGCTCCGACGCATACGCAGTCAACCCATATTCCTTATAATTCCCCGTGGCCGGGTCAATTTGAACCGACGATATAACCTTGATCGAACTGACCGAGACAATGACATCTGGAGAAGTGACCGTGAGCGTGAACGTTTGCGTATTGTTGAATCCATAGGTCGCGTGCGTTTCAATATTGACGGTTGACTGATAAACCGTGCCGATTGATGTCGTTAAGGTGATGTCCATGACCGTATCGGTCGTGATTCCGGTCCCATTCTTGGGACTGAACATGATCCACGCGCCCTTGAATCCGGCGGCGTTCAACCCCTCCATGGCATAGTAAGAATCCTTTGGGATGTTATACGGTTTCCCGTAGCCGGGCGGATCGAGCCTGGTCAGTGTGACCGCGCCGCTGTTTCTTTTGATGACCAGGCTTTGCATGGCCTCGGTCGTCGCGTTGTACTGAATCCAAACGTATCCCTTGCCGGTAAAGTTGCCGGTGCGAAGCTGCGTTCCAGGTTTCCAAGGATCTGTCGTTCCGGCAACGCAAGCCTGCGCCGCGCTGATAATGAACCGCCGATTTTTTATCTTGCTCGCTATGATCGCCCCATTGTCGAATTTAAAGGCGTTCCCTGCGATCACATAAAGCCCGCCGGATTTCCGGCCTGGCCCCGTGGTGGCAAGAGCCGATTGGTAGTTGTTAATCCGCGCCCATTCCGGCAGGGCCACGTTAGTTCCACCCTGATTCCATTGCGTGCTCTTTTCGGTTTGCGCCTCAAGAAAAGAAGATGCCTCGATGGTCCGGTGCTTGAGTTTGAGCGTAAGAACGCCAGCGGCAATCGCGGCGGATTTGACGGTGACCGAAGCGATGGCCCCGCTGTATTTGTTGAACGGGGTGAGTATGATTTTCGCATAATAGACGGTGGAAATTCCCCCTGCGTGTTCACTGGCCTGCTCGTTGAAATTCGCATCCCAGAATCCCCAGCGGAAACTGCCGCCGCCGTCCGACGTGAACGATTGCGCGCCCGATCCGGCGGTCACTTTGGGGGCGAAGAAATGATGCAGCCGAAACCGCTGATACCGTCCATGCGTGCCCCTGATGTCGCCCTTGTAGCGGTGGAAATCGACGCTGGCCGAGCCGTCTTGGGCGCGAAGAATCCGGTGCGGATCGTTGGCATCCGTAGCGACAGCCGCGCTGTAATCGGTTGTCTTGGCGTAGTTGTCCCCAGCGGGGCCGTAGGGCGGCCAGGTCGATGAAGCGGCCAAGTCCCCGAAACCGCCCGTGATATTTTTCAAAAGCCATTCATAACCCGTAACCCCGTGTGCGATTGAAAAGCCGCTCTCAACCCACGAAAGCAAACGCGGCCAAAGTCCGGTTTGAAAATCCCATAAAATCAGCGGATGATAACCATTGTCCAGCGTGAGCAAAATGTTTGAGAGCGCGGCCAGGCCGGGCGGACCATTGCGCTTAAGCTCGAATAGATTGAACCCCTCCATGTATTGCCGCAACCGCCATGGCATCCCGTTGGTGAGTTGAGATAAGACCGGGGCCAGCGGATCGTCGGCGATGTCCGCACCGGCAACCGGCTCACTCCAGTAGGGGCAGTTATTGACTCCGCCGGGGGAGGCGAAATAGCAGGCTGGCTTATACTCGTCGATGAATCTCTGACGCGCTGACAAGCCCCCCTCGACGTCCGCCTTGAGCGCGCCGCGCTTGGCGCAATGGAAGAACCGGCCAGCCCCATCGTTGACCCCCCACGAGCCTGTGTGATCCCGTGTGGACCACTTGCAGCGGTCCGAACCGATTGCCACGGCGGCGGGCGAAGCGTTATCCTCGATCCAATATTCCAGCTTCACGACTTGCCCCGCGCTGAGGATCGACAAATCAATCTTGCTTATATAGCCGCCGGTGATATGGTCGATGAAAACCTTATCGAACAGACTGTTTGCAATCCAAGCGGTCCCATTCCAAAGCCACGATTTGAAAAACGTGCCTCCCGGACCGGGAACCCTGATCCTCGCCGTCGCTTCGATTGTGACGATGCCCGGCGGAGTCGGGACCGTGATGAGTTTTGTTTTCTTGATCGCCCACAGCGGGTAAAAATCGCGCGGAACCGTCCATGCTTCCGGCGCGCGCACGTAACAGATGATCCCCGCCGTGATGGTTTCGGCTTCCTGACCCGGCAGTTTTGCAAGGGCGTTCGCGCCGACAGGCGTGTCCAGCGTGACGGTGAAATTGCCGCCGACCACAACAGACATCGCTTGAATGCTGCGGATAATGAAGCCGCCGTGGAATTTCGCCAGCGATGCCGCCGAGAATTTAAGCATTCCAGACGGGGGAATCGAGCCGGAATGCTGGGTATTGGTATATCGGTTGGGAGAGCTGCCGTCATACCATCCCTGATTTTCGGTCAATTCGCCCCACGTTATATGACGCGGATTCAGATCGCCCGCTTGATATTGAAGCGTCACCACGTTTCCCGTAATGCTGATGACTTTATACGAATAGGTAGTGGTCGGCGGAAAATAACCGATGGTCAGCGTCGTTTGATCGAGCATCCCTTGCGCGGTCAAATAACAGATGCGAATGAGACCTTGCAGCCGCCGGATGTTTTCGCGGATCGAGTTGACGTGATCGAGATACGCCTGCATCCAAACCTTGGAAGCATCCACTGGCGAGATACCGATTGCCGCAAAAACTTTGTGATCGACATTCCTGGCGCAACCCACGCATTGCGCCGGCAATCGGCGGACAAACACCTCGGTTGAAAGCGTCGGCAGATAATGACCTGGAAACTCCGCTGACGCGGCGGCTCCCGAAATGTCGGCAATGATATTGGTGAGAACCGGAGTCGGCATGTCAAGTCCCGCTCACGGCCCAGCCCAGTTGAATGGTGATGTCGCTTGCGGAGTTGACGCCCGTTGGATTGATAACCCTGACCGCTGGACAATCGAGATAATTGGTTCCCGCCGTAATATCGTACGGGTCCCAGATGGCGGTCTCCGGCGAGACAACGGTAATGACTTTGACAGCCACATAGAGCCGCCCTTCCACTGTCGTTGTAAATCCGCCGCCGACGATATTTCTCCACGTCTCGATATTGTTTGCCGTGCCGGTGCGCTCCAGAATAAAAGATCCCGTTGCCCCCTGAATCCCGGCATTGTCGCGGAATTGATAATAAACAAGCACGGCGGCGCTGGGCAATGCAGTCCCGCCATTGGCTACCCGCACGGCGAACCTCAAGGTGTCGGCAACGGTTGTGGTATAAAGCGCGCCTCCGGGATAATGAAATTCTAGAACCTGCCCTGCCGCAATCCCCGTGGCCCCGCCCGGCTCCGTTCCAGGCTGACCCTCGTAGGGCACTGCACCGCCGCTTTCGTGAAGGGCATCGTCGTAAGGGTTTGTCGAATCGGTCACTTCCGGCAATGAGTCGATCCACGCATCCGCCACCTGATCTTCATTCAATGCTGGCGCATAATCCGATCCCGCCGCGTTTCCGTCGGCGGTTTCTTCAATCGCGCCAATGACGGTTGAATATGAAAATTCCTCGGCGAACTCCACGTCGATTTGTTGAATGAAATCCTGATAAATGTCGCCCATCTGCGTATCGGTTATAAGGGCCTGCCCCGCCGACGGATCGGGCGGCGTCTCAGCGGATACATGCACGCGGGCCATGCCCTGAACGGTCAGCGTCGGATCGGCGTAAGCCTTGAAATATCCGTTTGCGAATTTGAGCATATCCGCTTCTTTACGCAATGTCGGAATTCGTAATCGACGCTGCGGCGAACGCCCCCAAGCCGCGACGCTGGCCGCGTTGATGAACGATTTCTTGGCGATATGCCCGGCATTGGCCCCGTTGGTCATCGGCCCGCCGATCAGAACAATGGAATTACTGACATTCGATCCCACGGTTTCTTGTTCACCAGCCGTGCAATCCAGGCCGATGGAATAGGTGGCCTGCAAGTTCCCGACGGCCACGGGAACCGTCCGAAAATAGAACTTTCCATTTGCCCCGACGCCAGCCCAGAACCGAGTTGTCCCGCCAGCCAGTTTTTCAAGCTGCTCGATGACCTGATAAAGATCGGCGTTTTTATCAATGACAAATTCGGATACGGTGATGCCCGACGCGGCTAAGTCTCCGGCGATGTAAGTAATCGAGGTGGCGGCCACAATCCAATAATCGAGCAGCCATTTGACAATCGCCTCCGGCGTATCCTTGCCTGAGACGCGCCGCTCTCCGGTCGCTGAACCGTCGTTATCCACGGTAACGAGGCTGCCCAGGGCAACCCGCTCATTGACGGCCACGTTCTTGAGCTGCGCCCAATAGCTTTCCATGGTGTAAAAATGAGAGGTTCCATCAACCGATTTACGGCGGCTCTCCACTGTCCCGCGATAAACCAAAAGGGTTTCGTTGTAGTAAATCTCAATGATCGATCCGATTGGAATCTTATAGGCGTCCCTGACCGTGCCGACCGTTTCGAGTTCCCCGCCAAGCAAACCCTGACGCGCTGCGTGGGACCATCTGACCCTCGGCGAATCGTCGATAACCCC
>CAKKOZ010000113.1 GCA_919901335.1 Nitrospiria bacterium
TCTCGATCCCGTAATCCTTGATCTTCGTCAGCAGCGTCTTGTAGCTGACCTTCAGGATCTCGGCCGCCTTGGTCTTGTTGCCGCCGGTTTCTTTCAAAACCTTCCGGATCATGCGCGACTCGGCAAACTGGGCGGCGGCGCTGCCGACCTCATGAAGCGTCCCTTCCATCGGCAGGCTCCCGGGCCCGGCCTCGACAGACGGCTTGGCGCGCAACCCAAGATGTTCCGGCAAAATGACCCGGCCGTCGGTTAAAATCACGGCCCGTTCGATGCAGTTCTGAAGCTCGCGGACATTGCCAGTCCAGGGATGCCTGACCAGCAGCTCCATCGAGGCCGGAGCCACGGTCTTGAGTTCCTTCTTCAACTCCTGGCAATAATAATTCATAAAATGCTCCACCAGCATCGGGATGTCATCCGCGCGCTCCCGCAACGGGGGAATCGTGACGGGGAACACGGCCAGCCGGTAATAAAGATCTTCGCGGAACAGCTTCTGTTCGATCGCGGCCTGGAGGTCTTTGTTCGTCGCCGCAATGACGCGGACATCCACCTTGATCTTGACCGTGCCGCCCACGCGCATAAACTCCTCGCCATCGAGGACCCGAAGGAGTTTCGCCTGGAGGGCCAGATCCATATCCCCGATCTCGTCCAGAAAGATCGACCCCCCATTGGCCAGTTCGAATCGTCCCATCTTCCGGGCCACCGCGCCGGTGAAGGCCCCGCGTTCGTGTCCGAACAGTTCGCTTTCCAGCAGGTCCCGCGGAATGGCGGCGCAGTTGATCTCCACAAAGGGATTTTCCTTGCGCGGGCTCAAATAATGAACGGCCCGCGCGAACAATTCCTTCCCGGTTCCGGACTCGCCCAGAAGCAGGACCGTCGTATGGCTGGCGGCCACTTTCTGGACCGTGTCCACGACCGCCATCATCTTCGGGCTCTTGCCGATGATCTTGGGCAGCTTCAGATGTTTCGCAAATTCTTCGCGCAGGATGAGGTTTTCGGTGACGAGTCGTTGTTTCTCCAGCGCTTTGTTGATCAAATGGATCAGGTGATCCGGATCAAACGGCTTCGTGATGAAATCGTACGCGCCCTCTTTCACGGCTTTGACGGCCGTCTCGATCGTCCCGTAGGCCGTCATTAAAATTACGGGGATCAGCGGATTGTGCTCTTTGATGGCTTCCAATACCTCCAGACCGGACTTGTGCGGGAGCTTCAGATCCGAGACGACAAGATCCAATTTGGACTCTTTGAATTTTTGAAGGCCTTCCCGGCCGTCCCGCGCCACAATCACCCGATGGCCCTCGGACTGCAACGCCTGACTCAACATCTCGGCCATGCTTTCCTTATCTTCGATCACTAAAATAACGGCCATCAGGCTGCCTCCGTCAATGGAAGGAAGATTCGGAACGTCGTTCCCCGACCTTCCTGACTGTCCACTTCAACCCGGCCCCCGTGCGACAGCACGATTTTATGAACCAGGGCCAGACCCATGCCGGTTCCTTTTTCCTTGGTGGTAAAGAACGGCAGGAAGATCTTGTCGAGTTTATCCCTGGGAATCCCGGCGCCCGTGTCCCGGATCTCAAGCAACAATTCTCCTGGGTGTCCTCCGGCGCCCGTTCCGACCCCGGCTGCGATGATGCCGGGACAGGTGGAATCGTCCCGGCCCGGAAGGGTCGCCTGGATCTGCAGAGTCCCTCCCTGTGACATGGCGTCCATCGCGTTCTGAAGCAGGTTGCCGATCGCCTGACGCATCAGCACCTCATCCATTCGGATGTCCGGCAGATCCGATGGAATCGAGATTTCCAGTCGGGGTTTGACCCCGGCCGCCGGGGCGGTCCACGGGTCCAGAAGACGGCGGATGAGCGGCTCGAGAGCGACCGGCTGGAGGCGCAGCTCGCCCTGTCGGCCGAAACTCAACAACTGCTCGATCAACTCATTCATCTCCGACAGCTCCCGCATGATGGACGCGATCATCTCCTGACCCGTATCGAGACCGGCGGCGGACGGCGGAAGTTTCTTTGACAGCAGCTTGGCAAACCCCATCACGCTCCCCATATAATTTCGAAACTCGTGCGCGATCCCGGCCGACATTTCTCCCAGGGCGGTCAGGCGGCGCTTGAGTTCCACCTGCTCTTGAAGACTCTTGATCTCGGTCAGGTCCGTGAAGACGAAGGTCGTCCCGATCAGGGCCTGCTGACGGTCCCGAAGCAGCGACGTGCTTCCGCCGACCCATATCCGTTGCGGATCCACTCCCGGCCGCGATGATACCGGGCCGGACCGGCCGTGACCCGGGCGGGTCAGCTCCATCTCCTGGCGTGTGATCGTCACCTGACGGGTGAGCGCCTGGTCGAGCAGAGGGACGATGCTGCTCTGCGCGCCGAACACCGCCTCGCAGGTTTTTCCGATTACGTCCGCAGGCGACAGCCCTAAAATTCGCTCGGCGGCGTGATTGAAGGTGGTGATGACGTGTTCGGAGTTAAAGGTGATTACACCACTGGTCACACTCTGCAGAATGTTTTCATTGTAACTCTCGATATCCGCCGCCCGCTCTTCCGCCCGGGTTCTCAACTGTTCCAGGTCCAGCTCCTTCTCCTTGAGTCGACGGACCAGACCGTGAAAGGTGGCGATCACCGCAGCCGTCTCACCCGCGGAACCTTCGGTCTTGGCGCCGGGCCGATGCCGCCCGATCACGATGCGGATGAAATAGAAGCCCAGCACAACGATCATGACCGCCCCGGCCACCTTCAACAACAAGGCGGTGGCCGCCGCTAATTGGAAGAGCGGGAGCAATTCCGCGGCCCCTCGATCGTTTGGATCCACGGCGGAAGGCCCCTGCCTGCCGGACAGGGCGGGCTCAGCAACCGGCGTCCGAACCAGACCCATTACAATGCACCGAGGCGTTGATACCAATTCCAGATCGCCGGACCCGCAAACACGCAAACCACAGCTCCCAGGCTTAGGAACGGACCAAACGGAACGGCATATTTCCTGGATTTGCCCTTGAAGGCCATCAGAAACAGCCCGACGACGGAACCGGCCAGCGCCCCGATGAAAATGGTCAACAACACCTGTTTCCATCCGAGGAAGGCGCCGATCATTGCGATCAGCTTGATATCCCCGCCGCCCATCCCGCCCCGGCTCGCCGCGGCCACCCCGTAGAACAGCGCGCCGCCGAGCAGCAAACCGACCAGGGCGTTCAAAAAACCGAGGGGCAGGATGACCGAGGAAGCCGCCAACCCGAGGACCATGCCGGGATAGGTAATCACATCCGGGATAATCTGGTGATCCAGATCAATCAACGTAATCACCAGCAGCGAGGAGTAGAGAAGCGCATAGACGGCCGTCGGCAGGCCGATGCCGAATTGCCAGATGAGCAGGACGTAGCCGACCCCGTTTGCAAGTTCCACCAGCGGATACCGCCACGAAATCGGCTGCCCGCAGTCCCGGCACCGGCCGCGCAGGACCAGGAAACTGATCACGGGAATGTTGTCCCGCCAACGAACCGGGTGACGGCAGGCCGGGCATCGGGAAGACGGCGCCATCAGGGATTCGTTGATCGGAAGGCGATGGATGCAGACATTCAGGAAACTGCCGATGATTAATCCAAAGATTAGAGCGGCCGAAAGGCTGTAGGAAAAGCTGAACGCCATGAGGATCCCTTCAATGGACGGCGGAAAACGGCTCACTATAGCATAGATCATCGAGGCCATCAAGCCGGGCCGTGAGTCCTTTGCGAGGATGCGCGCTTGACAGTCTTTTTCATAACACGTTATAATCCAAACGTTTCTTAGACGAGTCAACCTCACTCAAAGGCCATCCATCATGTCCACAAAGATCGCGGTGATCGGCGGCGGAAGCTGGGGCACCAGCCTGGCCTTCCTCATGGCCGACCAGGGTTTCAATGTAGCGATCTGGGTCTACGAAAAAGAAATCGTCGCGGCGATCAATGAACAGCACGAAAACATTCTGTTCCTGCCGGGCGTCGCGCTCTCTCCAAAAATCCGGGCGACCCCTGCCCTGGAAGAATCCATCCAGGGAGCCGATGCGGTGTTGTTCGTCGTCCCGTCGCATGTGGCCCGAACGGTCCTGATGAAACTGGGTCCGATTCTTCCCAAGACGGCGCCGATCATCAGCGCAACCAAAGGAATTGAGAATGACACGCTCCTGTTGATGTCACAGGTGATGGAGGAAGTCCTCCCCCCGGCGTCCCGTCCCAACATCGCCGTCCTTTCGGGCCCCAGCTTCGCCAGGGAGGTCTGCCAGCGCCACCCGACCGCCGTCTCACTCGCGGCGAAGAACCACGACCTGGCCGTACGGCTGCAGCCTCTGTTCAGCACGCCCTATTTCAAGGCCTTCACGACGACGGATATCATCGGGGTTCAACTCGGCGGCGCGTTAAAAAATGTGATTGCGCTGGCCGCCGGCGGGGCGGACGGCCTCGGGTTCGGCCACAACACCCGGGCCGCGCTCATCTCCCGCGGGCTGGCCGAGATCATCCGGCTGGGACAGGCGCTGGGCGCCGATCCAAAAACCTTTTCCGGACTGTCCGGTCTGGGCGATCTGATCCTGACTTCCACGGGAGCGCTGAGCCGAAACCGAACGGTGGGTTATCAAATCGGTCTCGGCGTGAAGCTCGCCGACATACTCAAAGAGATGAAGATGGTGGCCGAAGGCGTTCAGACCACCCGGGCCGCCTATCACCTGGCCAGGAAACACGGCGTCCGCATGCCCATTGTCCAGGAGATCTATTCCGTCCTGTTCGAGGACAAAGATCCGCACCAGGCCGTCACGGATCTGATGGAGAGCGCCGCGGGGGATGAAGTCAGGTAGAACGAAAGGATTTTCCGGTTGACCACCCTGATGCTCTTCAGCCTGTTGGGCGGAGTCGCCCTTCTTCTCTACGGTCTTCAATTGGCCGGCGACGGACTGCAAGGACTTGCCGGGGCGCGGCTCCGGTCTATTTTAGCGATCTTCACTAAAAACCGCGTGATGGGATTGGCGGCCGGCGCCTTTATCACGGCCGTCATCCAGAGCAGCAGCGCGACGACGGTCATGCTGGTCGGCTTCACCGGCGCCGGACTGATGACGCTCTCCCAGACGGTCGCGCTCATCCTGGGCGCCGACATCGGCACGACGCTTACGGTTCAGTTGATCGCTTTTCAGATCACCGATTACGCGCTGGCCATCCTGTCGGTCGGCTTCGCCCTTTATTTCTTCGGCAAACCGCGCCGAATCAAGCTGATCGGCACGGTCCTCTTCGGCTTCGGCCTGATCTTCTTCTCCTTAAAACTTCTGTCGGACGGGATGGCCCCGTTAAAGGACAACGAGGTGGTGCGTCAGATGTTGTTGGGCGTCCGCGATGCCCCGCTCTGGGGCATCCTGATCTCGGCCGTGCTGACGGCGCTCCTTCACAGCAGCGCCGCCACAATCGGGATCGCGATCGCCTCCGCCACGCAGGGACTTCTGCCGCTGGCATCGGCCGTTCCGATCATCCTGGGGGCCAACGTCGGGACCTGCGCCACGGCCTGGGTGGCCAGTCTGGGGAGCACCGCCGAGGCCAAGCGCGTGGCCCTGGCCCATATTCTGTTTAAGCTGATGGGCGTCATGCTGCTTCTGCCGTTTCTCCAACCCTTTGTTGGTTACGTCGGCCAGACCTCTGAAAACATCGTGCGGCAGATCGCAAACGCTCATACGTTCTTCAATTTTGGGATCGCGCTTCTTTTCCTTCCGTTTACCGGCCCGCTCGCACGGCTGGTCACCTCACTGATCCCCGAACGGCCGGCGGTCGAAGAAAGTTCAAGGCCGAAATACCTGGACCTGATGGTTCTGGATACCCCGGCGCTGGCCCTGGGTCAGGCCACACGGGAGGCCCTCCGGATGTCGGACATCGTTCGAGACATGTACCGGGACACGATCCGGGTCTTCACGGAGAACAACCAGGAGGTCCAGGAACAGATCGAACGGAAAGATGACTGGGTGGATACACTCAATCGCGAGATCAAACTCTACATCACAAAGCTCTCGGCCAAATCGCTGACGGAGGAGCAGTCGGAACGCGAGGTGGCTCTCTTGAGCCTGACCAGCGACCTGGAAACGATCGGCGATATCATCGACCGGAACTTGATGGAACTGGCCAAGAAAAAAATCTATAAAGGCCTGCGGTTCTCCGATCAGGGCTTAAAGGAGATCATCCAGCTTCACGACCGTGTGGGGCAAAACTTCGAACAGGTGATCTCGGCTTTCGCGAGCCATGATCCGGATCTGGCTCAGCGGGTGATTTTGGCCAAGGACGAGATCACGCATCTGGAACGGGAGCTCCGCGCCGCGCATATCCAGCGGCTGCATGCCGGCCTTCCGGAATCGATCGAGACCAGCGCGATCCATCTGGACATCTTAACGAACCTGGTCCGGATCAATCACCATGTCACCAGCATCGCGTACCCGATTATTGAGGCAAAATAGGCGATGGATTCTGAAGCGACCCGAAAACTGCTAACTCGAGTCAAAAAAGGAACCCTCTCGGTGGCTGCGGCCATGACGCGGCTTCGGCATATGCCTTACGAGCCGCTGGGGTTTGCGGCGATTGATCATCATCGAGATCTCCGTCAGGGGCATCCCGAAGTTATCTTCTGCGAAGGCAAGCGGCCGGAGCAGGTCCTGGCCATCATCCGCCGGATGGTCGCGGCCGGGCATCCGGTGCTGGCGACACGGGCCACGCCCCGATTATTTCAGACCGTGAAGCGGATGGAACGAAGAGCGGTTTACCACGATCCGGCCCGCGCGATCACGATACAAAAAAGAACCCGTCCGGTTCCCGCGCGGAGATCGAAACCGGCCGGGGGCGTCTTGATCATCACGGCCGGGACGTCGGACATTCCCGTGGCCGAGGAGGCGAAGGTCACTTTGGAGTTTCTTGGAGAGCGGGTCGAGACGATCTACGACGTCGGCGTGGCCGGCCTTCACCGTCTGCTGGACCACCGTTCGCGCATTGAGGCGGCCCGCGTCCTGATCGTGGCGGCCGGGATGGACGGGGTCCTGCCCAGCGTCATCGGCGGCTGGGTGGACAAGCCAATCGTGGCCGTGCCGACCCGCGTCGGATACGGCGCCAGTTTCGGCGGACTCGCGGCGCTTTTGACCATGTTGAATTCCTGCGCCGCCGGCGTGGCGGTCGTGAATATCGACAACGGGTTCGGCGCGGCCGTGCTGGCTCATCGAATCA
>CAKKOZ010000114.1 GCA_919901335.1 Nitrospiria bacterium
GCGCCGATGCCGGAGGTGATGTGGTCATAACCCGGCGCGATGTCGGTCGTGAGCGGCCCGAGCGTATAGAACGGCGCTTCGTCACATTCCTTGAGCTGCTTTTCCATGTTGACCTGAATCAGATGCATCGGAACATGGCCGGGGCCCTCGATCATGGTCTGGACCTCATGCTTCCAGGCGATCTTCGTCAGTTCTCCGAGCGTCTCGAGCTCTCCAAACTGGGCCTCGTCATTCGCGTCCGCAATCGAGCCGGGACGAAGGCCGTCCCCAAGGCTGAAAGAAACGTCGTACACCTTCATGATCTCGCAGATCTCTTCAAAATGCGTGTAGAGGAAATTTTCTTGATGATGGGCCAGGCACCATTTTGCCAGGATCGAGCCGCCGCGCGACACAATGCCGGTCAGACGCTTGGCCGTCAGCGGGACATAACGGAGCAGGACGCCGGCATGGATCGTGAAATAGTCCACGCCCTGCTCGGCCTGCTCGATCAGCGTGTCGCGAAAAAGCTCCCAGGTGAGCTCCTCGGCCTTGCCGTCCACTTTTTCGAGCGCCTGATAGATCGGCACCGTCCCGATCGGAACGGGCGAGTTTCGGATGATCCATTCACGCGTCTCATGGATATTCTTTCCGGTCGAAAGATCCATCACGGTATCGGCGCCCCAACGCGTGGACCAGATCATTTTCTCGACCTCTTCTTCAATGGAAGACGCGACGGCCGAGTTGCCGATGTTGGAATTGATCTTAACCAGAAAATTTCGGCCGATGATCATCGGTTCCAGTTCCGGATGATTGATATTCGCCGGGATGATCGCCCTGCCCCGCGCCACTTCGGAGCGGACGAACTCGGGTGTGATGTGAGAAGGAATACTCGCGCCCCAGGACTGTCCCGGATGCTGAGCCACCCCTTTCCCATGGCTTCGGTAGTCATCCCGCATCATCTCCCGCGTCTGGTTTTCGCGGATCGCGATATAGTCCATCTCGGGAGTAATCATCCCCTTGCGTGCGTAATACATTTGGCTGACGTTCATGCCGGGCCTGGCTCGCAACGGTTTTCGAAGATTTGGGAAGCGAATGGAAGCAAGTTTGGGATCGGAAGCACGGCGCCGGCCGTATTCGGATGAAACATCGGCCAGCTCTCCGACATCCCCGCGTCCCAGAATCCAGGAACGCCGGAGGGCGGGAAGACCTTTACGGATATCAATGGTCACATCAGGGTCGGTGTAGGGACCGGAGGTATCGTAGACAACGGCGGGCGGATTCTCCTCGACCGATCCGTCTTTTGAAGCGCGGGTCGGCATCAGCCGTATCTCCCGCATCCCCACGCGTACGCCGGGCTGCGAACCCTCAACGTAAATCTTGCGCGACTGGGGAAAAGGTTCGGTCGTTAGCTTCGCCTTTTCCGAGCCGGTTCCATTCTCGGAAATGATTTCTACAACATCCCCGTTGTTTTTTTTCGAGTTTGGTTTCATGGCCGGCGTCCTTTCTTTTTGTAGGGGCTCACGTCGCCCCCTCCACAAAACAAAAAACCGCACCAGAAAAAGGTGCGGTTTCCATGAATGAACCGGATTCGCTTCCCTTCGCTGGCATTATCCAGATCAGGTTCAAAGGGTCGCCGCCGATGCGGCCTCTCAGCCCTTTCGGGCACCCCTCGCGTATATGAGCGGATTATAAGATGGTGATCAAAGCTTAGTCAACCGAATAGTTTGACCGGGAGCCGATACGTTAACATAACGATCCGGAAGGCCGCACCGTAAAATTTACGCCCCGATGCGAACGAGCAGCCCCTTCATCTTGACGACGCGGAACATATAGTTGAAAAACAAAATGGCGCTCGCAAGATAGATGACATTCAGGCCGGTCGCCCAGATCAGCTCATGGAGCGGAAACGCCTTCGTTTCGATCACGGCGCGCATCCCTTCAAACACATGGGCCGCCGGAATACCGTTGGCGATCACCTGGAGGGAGGGCGGTAGGACGGAGATCGGATAGAAGACGGCCGAGACGGGCTGGAATAGAAAGGCCAGCCCCCAGGCCAGGACCTCGGCCTCCTGGCCATATCGGAGAATGATCGCGGTGGCAAAGATGCCGATCGCCCATCCCGTCACAACCAGATTAATCACAAACGGAACGAGCGACAAGCCGATCATGAATAAATTGAACGAATAGAACAGGTAGGCCAGACCGATCGTCATGATTGAGGCGCCGATCACCTTGAGGATGCTGACCAGCATCGTGGCGGATAAAAATTCACCCGTCCCAAGCGGGCTTACGAACAGATTCAGAAGGTTTCGGGACCAGATTTCCTCAAGAAAGGAGATGCAAATCCCCTGCTGCGCCCGGAAGAGAACGTCCCAGAGAATGAGGGCGCCGATAAAAAATGTGACAAAGGCCGGAAGGCCCTCTTTGTATCGGGCGAGGTAAACCGTGATGAAACCCCAGACCATCAGATCCAGAAGCGGCCAGTAGACAATCTCCATCATCCGCTGCGGGCTGCGTTTGTACAGCATGAGATGGCGGTTCACCAGCGCCAGGATGCGGTGCAGTTTCATAAATCTTCCTTTAAGTTCCTCTCGCAATCTTCAAGAACACCTCTTCCAGATCCTCTCCCTCAAACCGTTTCACAATCTCGGCCGGAGTTCCGGTCGAGATGATCTCGCCCTTGTTTAAAAAGATGATGCGATCCGACATCTCCTCCATCTCCCTCATGTTATGGGAGGTGTAGAGGATCGTCAGCCCCGACTGTGCGCGGATCGTCTTCAGCAGTAAACGGGTCTTGTCGGCGATATCCGGATCGAGGCTGGCGGTGGGCTCGTCCAGAAAAAGGATCTTCGGATCGTTTAAAAGCGCTTTGGCGAGGGAAACGCGGGTCAACTGGCCGGTGGATAGTTTACGGGTCACCGTATCACGAAGGGGTGCGATCTCAAACACGGACAGCAGACGGTCAATCTTCTCCCGATAGTTCCGGACATGATAGATCTGGGCGAAGACACGGAGGTTTTCCCAGACCGTCAGGGACTGCGGGAGAGAAACATAGCTCGATGAAAAGTTGACCTGGGCCAGTATCTCTTCGCGGTTTCGGTCCAGATCCAGGCCCAAAATCCGAATCTGGCCGCTGGTCGGCGTCGTGATCCCCAGAAGCATCTGGATCGTCGTGGTCTTGCCGGCGCCGTTCGGGCCCAGCATGCCCAGGATCTCGCCCTGGTAAATCTCGAACGATATTTCGTTGACGGCCGTGACGCGTTCAAACCGCTTTGTGAGCT
Organism: Nitrospiria bacterium; assembly: GCA_919901335.1. Taxonomy (GTDB): domain Bacteria; phylum Nitrospirota; class Nitrospiria; order JACQBZ01; family JACQBZ01; genus JACQFA01. The sequence continues at coordinate 3,261 of CAKKOZ010000114.1, forward strand.
TTCGAACTTCTACGACAGAATGGATCATGGCGTCACTCTAAAGAATCGCTCATCCCCTTCTGCCGAAGATCTTGGCGTTCTCCCGCGCGTCGTCCGATAAAATCTTCTGCCAGTCCCGTTTTTTCCGGGGCGACTTCCGAAAGGCATCATAAATTCCCCTGGCCAGTTCGATGCGGTCGATCCCCGGCGGCGCCACCTGAATGTCCATCTGTGCCATGGTCAGATCGAAATCGTTGTCGAGCATCGCTTCCGGATCCATCCCGTAGTCCTGAAGCGTCTGACGGATCACGCCCGCATCCACCCCGAAACGCCGCGCCACATCATGAATATTCGACGGCCGGTAGGTTTTATCCGCCGCGATTCCCAGATGGTAGGCGCAAAACAGGTCGAACGGATCCATCCCTGATTTCGGGGTGAGCGAGGGGGGCGCTGCGGGGCGTTCGGCGCTGGCCGATGCCCCCTGATCCGAAGGAGGACGGCGGCTTCCCCGGTCGCGAGGCGGTGTGTCACGATGATGTCTCAAAAAGTCTCCTTCATGCCGTCAAGTATCTTTAATTATTGAAACCGTCCCAAGATGCTCTCTTCCCGGACCAAGACCAGCTCTTCACCGTCCAGTTCAACTTTCGTCACCCCGTACTTCTCGTACAGGACACGGTCACCCGTTTTGACCACGGTGGGGACAAATTTCTTATCGATGACCTTGCCTTTCTTATCCTGCTCCTCCTTGTAATGACCCTCCCCAATGGCCAGAACCTCCCCTTCCGAAGGCCTCTCCTTGGCCACATCTGGAATGATGATCCCCCCGGCGGTCTTTTCTTTCTCAGACCGGGGCCGGATCAAGGCCCAGTCATTTAATGGTCGAATTTTCATTTGCCCCCCCTCAGATTGATTTTAAATTGTTTCGCGTCAGGCGATGAATTTTCTTCTGCGCCTCGGACTTCCAGCGTACCGACCATCCCCCTTTCACGGTTTTGCGCCCTTGTAATAGATGCTGAAAACAAGGTCCCCTCCGTCTTCCTTAGCCGTCACCTGTGCATCTCCGAACTGCTTTTTGGCCGGAACATCGCGCAGAAATTGTTCCCGGTCGGCCTCGTTGAAATAGCCCTTCGGCGTTGCGATCTCCCATGTCTTTTCCAAACCCTTCAGCCCGTAGAGTTCCGCATAAACCTTCTTCCAGGTTTTCTCACCCGCGATTGAAGACCCGGACGGCGGCGCTTGCAATTCGGCAGGATCGTGCCGGTATTTGGACCGCTGGGGATTGGTTTGCATGGTTAGATAGATGAATCCGCCCAGCATGAAAAACATCAGGATCCAAAAGCCCACCGTTTTTCCCATTCGGATTTGCCTTCCGTATCGCTTTTGTTGAAACCGCAGGCGTTCGGATCACCGGCAACCTCAACCGGTTGTAAAATAAGCCTCCGCGCACCGTAGCAAGACGGAGGTGAAATGTCAAGAAAGCCCCTCTGGCAAAAGATTTTAGTTCAATTCCTCTCGAGGTCTTAGTATAATGCAATACCATCACCCGGGAAAAGGATCATGGCCAAGGACAACAGCCACGCCAAGGCGATGGAACTTCGGAAAAAGCTCCGTGACCGGCTGGGAGACCTGAAAAACCGGGTCGAGAAAAGCTCCTTGGAGGCGTTTGAACAGGTTTTTCATGAGCGAATGGACACCTACTTCACTCAAGAGGAACGACTGGACGAGATGGCGCAGCTGCTTTCACAAATGACGGGAGAGATCGACCTCGCACGCGATCTGGACGAACTCAAAAAACTTGCGGGACGGCTTCATTTCCTCGAAGAGCATTTTGAAGAGATCGACAGCCAGTTGTACAATCGCCCGATGCGCCGCCGGGCCGGACGTTTCAACCTTTTTGATTTCCTGCGTCAATGGGAAAGCGGGCAGGCGCCCGGGACTCGAAGCGAGATTACCAGCGAAGCCGAAGCCTACCAAGAGCTGGGCATGAATCCCGGCGCCAGCATGAAGTCAATCACGGCCGCCTTTCGACGGCTCGTGAAAGAGCTCCATCCCGACCGGCACGGCGGTGATCGCAGCACCGAGCCCAAATTAAGAAAGCTGGTCGCCGCCTATGAATTCATCAAGAAGAAAACGACCGATCGACAGGCCTTTTCCCGATAGGGAAGCGGATGGATTTTACTGCGGCCTTGATCCGGTATTAGTTGTTCTCTTCCGACCGGGTTGTCTGTTATAATAGCCATCGTAGAAATCAAACGACCCGGTTGACTAAAATGGCCTGCTGCGGGAGATCACTCATATGGAAGGGCTGCGATTCGAATGGATCGGGAACAGGCATTACAGCGTTATTTTATATTTTGGAGAGAGCTTTGTGCCGGTGGAGGATGATCTTTTACGGCTTCTCGCAAAGAAATGGGAGGCCCCTCCGGAACAATTCCTGGAGCGGGTGATCGAGCAAATCGGCAGCAATCCCTATCTGAAGGAAAAAATCCGCGCGGCGGCCGACGCGGGTGATCCGCGGAGCCAGATCCCGGCCCTGCAGGCGTTTCTGCATAAACTTAAAATCTAATTTTTCAGGAGAGTGCGATGAGCAAAGAACCGAAACGGCAGAAAGACCCGGATCCGGCGAAGACGGAGCCGAAAAAGAAAGTGTTCAACATTCCCATTCCGGTTTTGCCAAGCGACGATGGCTCGGTGGATGACGAAATGAACGAGCTGTTCAATGAGGACAAGGTGGAGCACAAACATGGACAGACGGAACCGGAGAGGGATTAGTCGGCTTTAGTAGCCGGTTCCCCGCGTCCGGATCGCAATCAAGGCCACAAGCAAAATTCCCACCGTTACTACGGCCAGGATAATCCGTATCACCCGATTCACCTTTTCAAGCTTGCTCGGTTCTTTCGGCGGTTCATCCCCTAACAGGTGTTTTTGTATCACCGCATCCAGTTCCACGGCGTTGAGCTTGTGATCTTCCTGGTGGACGAGCTGTCCCGCTTTGTAGAAATGGGTCGTTGGAAAGGTTTCAAAGCGGTGTTTTCGCTTGATCTCGCGGCAGGCCCCCGGAACGTGAAGCAGCGCCACGCCCCATCGAATCCGGCCATCGTATCGCTGCATTGTGTCGGCCACGATCGGCAGGAACTCTTCACACTTCTCGCAGTTTGCGATCTTAAACAAAATCAACGCGGCCGGTGCGGCGAGAAAGTCCGGGTAGTTTTGGTCTGTGACGCGCTCCAGCTCCAGATCGAGAGCCATCCTTGATTCCTGGGTCGAATACAAATCGGGGTAGAAGAGGATCTTCTACCCCGACTCGATGCAACCGATCATGTTTAATTTAACGATTTCAGCGCGGTCAATATCTCATTGTCATTGCGCGCCGTAAGAATTTCCTGCACCTTTACGTAACGCACGACACCTTGTTTGTCGATGACGATCGTTGCGCGCTTCGTGATGAACTTGTCGTCCAGCCACATGCCGTATTTCTTGGCCGTATCCCCGCTCATGTCCGAAAGCAGTCGGTGCTTTAGTCCCAGCGTTTCCTGCCAGGCCTTGTGGGAATAGGTGCTGTCGCGGCTGACCCCAAAAACTTCGGTGTTGGCCGACTGAAACTTCGGGAAATCGTCGTTCAAACACTTGTTCTCGGTCGTGCAAACCGGACTCCAATCCAAAGGATAAAAGGCCAGCACCACATTCTTCTTGCCTTTATAATCACCTAACTTCACTTCCTTTTGATCCTGGTCCTTCAACGTGAAATCGGGTGCCACCGCACCGACTTTAATCTCTTCTGACATTGCGCTACCTCCTTATCTTAAGTGAAAACGGCCGCGGTTCCGTACGGGCTGAACGAGGCCATCCGGTTTGATTTTGATTCAGGATAATACAGCCGTCACGGCTTGGTCAACAAGAAATGCAGGAAGTGTAGGGTCCTTCAATTCTTCATCAGGTTCTTTACGGCCTCGCCGATCACGGCGGGGTTCTGGACGATCTTTACGCCGGCGGCTTCAAGCGTCGCGATTTTCTGCGCCGCCGTTCCCTTCCCGCCCGAAATGATCGCACCGGCATGGCCCATCCGACGGCCCGGCGGGGCCGTCACGCCGGCGATGAAACCGACCACCGGCTTGGTGACGCTCGCCTTGATATAGTCGGCCGCCCGCTCCTCGGCATCGCCGCCGATCTCGCCGATCATCACGATCGCCTCGGTGTTTCTGTCTTTTTGAAACAGTTCGAGAACGTCCGTGAAATTCGTCCCGTTCACCGGATCGCCGCCGATCCCCACGCAGGTGGACTGGCCCAGTCCCAATCCGGTCAACTGCCAGACCGCCTCATACGTCAATGTGCCGCTGCGGGAGACGACCCCCACCGACCCTTTTTTATGGATGAAGCCCGGCATGATCCCAATCTTGCACTCCCCCGGTGTAATGATTCCGGGACAGTTCGGGCCGATCAGCCGGACGTCCTTGCCGACGAGAAACCGTTTTGCGCGGATCATATCGGCCAGCGGGATTCCTTCCGTGATGCAGATGATCAGGCCGATGCCGGCGTCCGCCGCTTCCATGACGGCATCGCCTGCCGCGGCCGGCGGAACGAAGATCATCGAGACATCGGGCCGCGTCGCCTCAACCGCCTCGTAAACCGTATTGAAAACCGGGGTTCCTTCAAAGGTCGTTCCCCCTTTTCCGGGTGTCACGCCGCCCACGATCTTCGTCCCGTACTCGCGGCAGGCCGCGGCGTGGAAGGACCCTTCCTTTCCCGTAATTCCCTGAACGATCACCTTTGTGTTTTTATTGACAAGGATGCTCATGCTATCCCTTTTTTTCTCTCTCGGCCGGCTTCTGAACAAGCTGCACGACGCCGCCTCTCTGTCCGATCCAGACATTTCCTTCCGGATCCATGGCGACGGCGTAGACGTCATCGCCGATCAGGCCGTCCGCTTTGGTATGGCTTCGCCATTGTATACCGTCAAAACGTGAGATGCCGTGATTCGTCCCGGCCCAGATCACCCCCAACGCGTCGCGCTCCAGCGCATAGATGATGTTTCCGGCCAGTCCCTGTTTTGTGGTGTAGTTCGTCCAATGCGTCCCGTCAAAGCGGCTGACCCCGCCGCCCCATGTGCCGAACCATTTGTCGCCTTTTGAATCAATCAGCATCGCGAAGATGTAATTCTCGTTGTAGGTCTCTTTTCCCTCCGCATCCAAAACGCTCAGATCATGAAAATGGCCGGCATAGCTTCGGCCGGGCGCCAATTCCACGCCGCTTTTCTCCGGAGACGATTCATACGCTTCCCCGGTTGTCTGTTTGTGTTTGAGCGACAGCTCGTTGGGCGCGCCCAATCCGTCTTTGTGCGTGTAGGTTGCCCACTGGTTGCCTTCGGGCGCTTTTGGATCAAACCGGTTCACGCCCTCTTCGGTCCCGAACCAGAGTGATCCGTCGCGATCCACGGCCTGACTGTAAACCCACTTATTCACCAGACCATCGCCGGTGTCGTAAACCTTGAAGCGGGATCCCTCCGGCGCCGATGGATCATAGCGGCTCACCCCGTTCCAGGTCGCGACCCACATCCCGCCGTCGGGATGAAAATCAATGTCGTACACCCAGGGATCGGACAGCCCGTCTTGTTTGCCGTAGGACTTCCATCGGTCTCCATCCAGCCGCATCAGCCCGCCGGCATCCGTCCCAAACCACGGCGCGCCGTTTGGATCCACATGGATCGTGAAAATGTAGTTGCTGGTCAATCCGTCCGCCTTGGTATAGGTCTTGATCAACGTTCCATCGGAGCGGTTTACCTTGAGAATTCCGGTGGAGGTTCCGACCCACAGAAAAGGCCCGTCCGCTCGAAGAGCACGGACCACATTCCCCTGACCCGTTTCAAATTTTTCCAGAACGGCATACTCTTTCGGAGCGGGAAGTTTGACCGTGCAGCCCCAGACAAAAAAGAGGCCTGCGAGAATGCCGATCGAGACGGTCCATTTCCATTGAGGTGAGAGCGACATCAGGCGTGGATCAGGCTTACAATCTTTTGAGCCCCCTCCCACATCGTCCTTGCAACAACAAGGTTCAGTCCGGAGTCGGCGAGCATCTGCCGCGCCTCCACGGCATTCGTCCCTTCCAACCGCACGACAAGGGGAACCCGGATCGAAACCTCTTTGGCGGCATCCATGACGCCGTCCGCGATCCGCTCGCACCGGACGATTCCGCCGAAGATATTGATAAAGACGCCTTTGACATTGCGGTCGGACATCAGGATGGTAAAAGCCTGCTTCACGGTTTCTTTCGATGCGCCGCCGCCGACGTCCAGAAAATTAGCCGGAAAGGACCCGGCCAGCTTAATCGTATCCATCGTGGCCATCGCCAGGCCGGCCCCGTTCACCATGCAGCCGATCTCCCCGTCCAGCTTGACATAATTCAGGCCGTATTGCGAGGCGAGGACTTCAAGCGGATCTTCTTCATCGAGATCGCGGAGCGCCTTGATGTCGTCGTTACGATAAATGGAATTGTCGTCAAAGGTCACCTTGGCGTCCAGTGCGATCAGCTTTTTATCCCGTGTGATCACGAGCGGATTGATCTCAACGACGGCCGCGCCTTTCTCCATGAAAAGGCGATAGAGATTGCCCATCATCTGAACGAACGGGCCAAGCAGCTCTTTTTCGAATCCAAGTTGATAGCCCAGCGCCCGTCCGTGGAAGGCCTGGTAGCCGGCGGCCGGATCAATCAGTGTTTTTAGAATTTTCTCGGGCGAATGGGCCGCGACTTCTTCGATCTCCATTCCACCGGCGCGGGACGCCACAAAAACAGGCCAGCCCGAAAACCGATCAACCAAAAGGCTCACATAAAGCTCGCTTGCGATATCCGCGCCCTCTTCGACCAGGAGGCGCTGTACTTTGCGGCCTTCCGGCCCGGTCTGATGGGTGACGAGGACCTTCCCCAGAAGCTCGCGGGCCAGGGTTCCGACCTGAGCGCGATCCTTTGTCAGCTTAACCCCACCGGCCTTCCCCCGTCCGCCGGCATGGATCTGTGCCTTGACGACATAGACAGGCGATTGAAGCTCGCCCGCCCAGGCCTGAGCTTCCTCAACCGACGCGACGCCCTTTCCCCGTGGCACCGGGATATTAAACTGCGCGAATAACTGCTTGGCTTGAAACTCGTGGATGTTCATCGGATGGGTTCCTGATGGATTGGATCAACGGAGGGAAATTTTATCAGACTGGACAACCTGAAAGCAACTGGGATTTATGGGTGAAAGCGGATGGAGCCGGTATCTTTGACTCCGGAAGCATCCGATGGTATGATGATCCGCTCAAACGCGACCTGTCACGGGGAAACGGACGTTTCATGAACGAAAACTCATTTTGGAATCATCTCCCCCAGCCGATCGTCGGCCTCGCCCCGATGGACGGCGTAACCGATGCGGTCTTCCGCGCCATCACGGCGCGGCATGGAGGCCCCGATATCAGTTTCACGGAGTTTACCTCGGTCGACCGGATTGTGCTGGGCCATGATCCGGATCTGTCCGATCTCCGTTACAGCGAGATCGAGCGGCCGGTGATCGCACAGGTATTCGGAACGGAGCCCGAGGCCTTCTATCGCGCTGCGCATCTTATTTGCGAGCTGGGTTTCGACGGCATCGATATCAACATGGGCTGCCCCTCAAAAACCATCGCTGGAGCCGGAGCCGGAGCCGGATTGATCCGTACGCCTGAACGCGCGCGCGAGATTCTCCAACGGACGCGGCAGGGAATATGGGACTGGGCCGCCGGTCAGGAGATTGGCCGGATCGGCCTTCCGGCCGTTGTCGTTGAGAGCATCCCGCGCGTAAAAGCTTGTTGGTTCAGCCAAACGCCCGATCCCGCCGAGGCGGCTCTCCGGCGGACGATCCCGGTCTCGGTCAAGACACGCCTCGGATATAACCAGGTCGTCATCGAGGACTGGATCCCCTCCCTGCTTTCGGAATCCCCGGCCGCGATCACGCTTCACGGCCGAACGCTGGCCCAGCGTTACCGCGGCGAGGCGGACTGGGAGGCGATCGCGCGCGCGGCCGAGATCGTTCGGGGCTCCGGCACGCTGATCCTGGGAAACGGCGATATACGATCCGCCGCGACGGCCGTCCGCCGGATCCGCGAGACCGGCGTCCACGGTGTACTGCTCGGCCGGGCCGCGATGGGCAACCCGTGGATATTTAGAACCGGTGATTCGATACGAACCGCCGTGCGGACCGGAGAGACGCCGCCGGCCGATCCGTGTATTTCGCCCGTTGAGAAGCTGGCCGTGGCGCTTGAGCATGCCGAGCTATTCGACCGGAATCGCGGGACGCTGTCGTTCCGAGTCGTACGCAAATACCTCTCGGCCTACTGCCGCGGTTTCAAAAACGCGTCCGAGCTGCGTCAACGCCTCGTCCGGGTCGATACGCTCCGGGAATTGGAAGCGATCCTCCAACCGGTCGTATGCGGCTGATCCTCGCCTCAACGTCACCGCGCCGGAAAGAAATCTTTTCGCTGCTCGGCCTGCCATTTGAGGTGGTCTCTCCAGGCATCAAGGAAGTCTTTCGGCCGGAACGATCCCCCGCCGATGAGGCGGTTTACTGGGCGGTTGAAAAGGCCCGCGCGGTCGCTCGCCTCCATCCGGATGCGATCGTGATCGGGAGCGATACGGTGATTGATCTGGAGGCCCGGACGATCGGCAAGCCGGCCGATACGGAAGACGCGATGCGGATTTTATCTCTTCTGGTCGGCCGAACCCATACCGTTGTTACGGCCGTCGCGGCGGTCTTCCCGGATAAAAATGAACGCATCGCGATCGAAATGACGAAGGTGCGGATGCGGCCGGTGTCAACCGAAGTTTTGATCCGGTATGCCGCGACCGGCGAACCGATGGACAAGGCCGGCGCCTACTCGCTTCAGGGCGAAGGACGGAAACTGGTCGAATCGATCGAAGGAGATTATCTCGCCGCAGTCGGTCTTCCTCTGCGCGCGGTGGCCGGATTATTGGGTGAGGAAGGACTCCGGCCCACGGAGAATGTCGAAACAATATACCGCCGGCGTGATATTATGAATTGGCTTAGCTATGAGGCGTGAGCGATCTCTTCGCGATTGGCCCTTCCTCTTTATTTCCCCGTTTTTAATTCATGCCTTGCTTTTTCATGCCCTGTCCCTTGCCTTCATTCCGACCTTGCCCCTTGCCTTTTGGTAATTCATCGGGGGTTAAGAATCCATCTCCATTGGCGTCCATCTTTTTAAATCGATTTTCAGCATTGGCCAAGAACTCCTCCTTCGACAATTTTACATCCTTATTAGTATCGGCCCCGGCCAACCCCGGGGGGAATTCCTGCGCCCGGCTCATCGGGACAGAAACACAGAACAGCGCGACAACCATGAACGCGAAAACGACTTGAATCCTCATCCGTGGCCTCTTTTTCTTTTAGTGGTTTATGGTTTAATTAAAGCCGCGGGGGTGATCGCTTCGCGGCGGACGTAATCGGGAAGGATGATCGGTGCGACCCGTTTCGGCTTGATTCCGTTCTTCTCCAGTTCCTTCCGGAACCGTGTTACATGGGACAGCGTCAGCTTTCCGGCTGGAACCGATTTGGCGCGTTTTGCCGCGGCAGAGCCGGCCCGCTTTCCGAAAACAATTAAATCGAGAAGTGAATTTCCCATCAGCCGGTTTCGTCCATGCAGCCCGCCGGAGGCCTCCCCGGCAACGAACAGGCCGGCCACATTCGACCGGCCCTCCACGTCAATCGCCACGCCGCCGTTCTGGTAATGAAGCGTGGGGTAGATCAGCACCGGCTCTTTTCGAATATCAATTCCGTACCGCTCAAACTGACGGACCATCGCCGGGAAACGTTTTGTGATGCTCCCATCGCCCATCAGAAGATCAATCATCGGGACGTCCAGCCAGACCCCAACCCGTCCGGACGGCGTCTTCACACCCCGGCCCTCGGCGCATTCCCGTATGATCGCCGCGGCCACGACATCGCGTGTGTCCAGCTCGTTCACGAACCGTTTGCCGTTCCGGTTGACGAGATGCCCGCCGTCGGACCGGATGCCTTCGGTCACGAGCGCGCCGGCCAGCTGCTCCGGAAAAACCGACCCGGTGGGATGATATTGAAAGGTATCGGCATGGGCCAGCTTTGCACCGGTGCGATAGGCCAGCACCAGCGCGTCGCCGGTCGCACCGTAATGATTGCTCGTTGGAAAACCCTCGATATGAAGCCGTCCGGAGCCGCCCGTCGCCAGGATGACCGATTTGGCCGAGACGATGATAAACCGGCCGTTGTCCATGTTTTTGAGCACCGCGCCGGAGCACCGCCCGTCCGGATCGGTCAGCAGCTCCACGACGGGTGAAAATTCAAGAATCGGAATCTGTTTGTTCAGCACCTCGTCCTTAAGCACCCGCATGATCTCAAGTCCGGTATAGTCGCTGCAGGTGAGAAGCCGCGGTTTTGTGCTGCCGCCGCCTTTTTTGGTCTTGAGGTTTCCGCTCTCGTCCCGGTCGAACAGAACGCCGAGCCCAATCAGCCACTGTGCAGCCATCGGGCCTTCTTCCACCAAAACCTTCAGAAGATGGGGGTCGTTTTTATGATGCCCGCCGCGAAGGGTGTCGAAGAAATGGGTCACGGGCGAATCATCCTCGGTGATCGCGACCTGCATCCCGCCCTGGGCCATGACGGTATTGGAATCGCCCATCCGCAGTTTGGTCACGAGCAGCACGTCCGCACCGAGCGCTTTGGCCGTCAGCGCGGCCGTCGCGCCGGCCCCGCCGCCGCCAACGACGAGGACATCCACGCGATACTGCGGCGTGAGATCAAGACCGGCCGGAACGGGACTGTCCGACTCTAAGAGTTCGGCCACTTCCCGAACGGTCCGCTCGCCCGCGTTGGGCCCGATGCGGATGGGATGATACTCTTCCTTTTTGTAATCCGGATGATAGGCATGAACCAGCCGATCCTTATCGGCCGGTGTCAGGATCGGAATCGTAAGCGCGCGGCGTTCATCGCGCCCCGTCAGCACCCGACTCTTCGACTCCTCAATCGGATCCATTCGGCAGGCTTTCGTCTATTGAGAAGGTTGGGCCGCGGCCTTGATCTCTTCTTCGTTCATGGACAGGATCTTTTTCCATTCGTCCGCATATTTTCCGGACTGGATATCGGCAATCCGCCGGGCGAGGTCCTGCGGCGGCGCCGTCAGAAGGGCCCCCTGCGCGCGGCTGGCGTACAACGCGACATGATTCGGAGCGATGTCGGCAATGCAGACCGGAATACACTGGCCGCACATCACGCAGTCCATGAACATCTCCGAGACCTTCTCGAAATCGCCGAAGACCGCCTTCCAGACGCCGTCCCGTACGTCGATCCCCTGCGGACAGGCCTCGGTGCAGGCGTTGCAGTTCCGGCAGAGCGAGGCCTCGGGATAGATCTTAAACAGCTCCTGCTTCGGATCCGAGATCCGGTCGAGATCGTAGACCGCCTTGCGGTTCGGATAATAGGCGAAATTCAGATAGAACGACATCCCGTCCTCGACCAGCGTCTGGCAGCCCAGTCCGTTTCGAAGGCGGACGTCTTCCTTCGTCCGGTATGTAACGGCGCAGGCCCCGCAGAAGCCGCCGAGACATCCCGCGCCGCGGACGACCTCATGGCCGGTATACCACATGGCCCGGAGCATCGTGAGCCCTTCGGGCACGGCATACGGCCGGCCCATGATCTCGACTGTAATCATTCGGCCATGGGCGCCGATCGTGCTTTCAGACATGGGGTCAGACATGATTCCTTCCGATTGAATCTGCACGCTCCCACAATCCCCGGCCGTGAGGCCGGGGTTACGGGTTAACGTAAAGCATTTAATGCCGAGCCGGCCTTAAACCAGCCGATCTGCTGCTCCGTCATGCTGTGGTTTGCCCGAACCGTGATTTCATTTCCATCCACCCTGTGAATCAGGATCTCCACCGGCTTCCCCGGCGCGAGGCCGGCCAATCCGAGAACGCTGACCCGGTCGCTCTGCTCGAATTTTTCGTAATCCTTCGAATCGGCAAAGATCAGCGGGAGGATGCCCTGTTTCTTGAGGTTCGTCTCGTGGATCCGGGCGAAGCTTTTCACAAGAACGGCCAGTACGCCCAGAAACCGCGGCGACATCGCGGCATGTTCGCGGCTGGAGCCCTCGCCGTAATTCTCATCCCCGATCACGACCGAGCCGATCCCCTTGGCCTTATACCGGCGGGCGATCGCCGCGATCGTCAGATTGGTCTCGCCGGACAATACATCCGTCCCTTTGCCGGGCTCGGCGCTAAAGGTGTTGTTCGCGCCCAGGAACATGTTGTCGCTGATCTTATCGAGGTGGCCGCGGTATTTGAGCCACGGCCCAGCCGGCGAGATATGGTCGGTGGTGCATTTCCCCTTGGCCTTGATCAGGATCGGGAGTTTTGAAAAATCCTTTCCGTCCCATTTTGGGAAAGGCTGAAGCAGCTGCAGACGCTCGGAACCGGGAGGAACATCCACCTGGAGCTTGTCTCCGTCCTCCGCCGGGGCCTCAAAACCTTCCCCTCCCCCGGCAAACCCTTTGGCCGGAAGCTCTTCCCCCCGCGGCGGTTCGAACTTGATCTTTGTCCCGTCCGCGGCCGTCAGTGTGCCCGTCATGGGATTGAAATCCAGCGTTCCTGCAAAGGCCAGCGCCGTTACGATTTCGGGGCTCGAAAGGAAGGAGAGCGTTTCGGCGCTTCCGTCATTCCGTCCGGGAAAGTTTCGGTTATATGAGCTGATGATTGAGTTGCTCTCCTTGGGCTTGATGTCGGATCGTTTCCACTGCCCGATGCAGGGCCCGCAGGCATTGGCCAGCACCGTCCCGCCCATCGCCTCAAAGGTTTTCATGAAGCCGTCACGGACCATCGTATTATAGATCCGCTCGGAACCGGGCGTCACCAGGAAACTTGCTTTGGCCTTCAGTCCGGCCTTCAATCCCTGCTGCGCGATATGGGCCGAGCGGCTGATGTCTTCATAGGAGGAATTGGTGCAGGATCCGATGAGGGCGGCCTTCAATTCGACCGGGTATCCCTTTTCCTTGGCCTCGGCCGCGAGCTTTGAGATCGGCCGCGCCAGGTCCGGCGTGTGCGGTCCGACGACATGCGGCTCCAGTTCGGACAGATTGATCTCGACGATCTGGTCGTAATGCTTTTCGGGTGACGCCAAAACCTCCGGATCGGCCATAAGGTTCTCCCGATTGGCCTGGGCCAGCTTGGCCCATTCAGTCCGGTCGGTTGCATTCAGATAGGCCGCCATCTTGTCGTCGAACTGGAAGATCGACGTGGTCGCTCCAAGTTCGGCCCCCATGTTCGTGATGGTTCCCTTGCCGGTGCAGCTGATCGTCGGAGCGCCGGGTCCGAAATATTCAATGATCTTATTCGTCCCGCCCTTGACCGTGAGCAGGCCGCAGAGATATAGGATCACGTCTTTGGGTGAACTCCAACCCTTCAACTGACCCGTCAATCGAACGCCGATCAGCTTCGGGTGCAACACCTCCCATGGAAGACCGGCCATCACCTCACCGGCATCCGCCCCACCCACGCCGATCGCCAGCATCCCCAAGCCGCCCATGTTGGGGGTATGGGAATCGGTTCCTATCAAGAGACCGCCGGGGAAGGCGTAATTTTCAAGGACGACTTGATGGATGATCCCGGCGCCGGGTTTCCAAAAACCGATCCCATATTTTTGACAGGCGGAACTCAGAAAATTATAAACCTCCTTGTTCTCTTCAATCGCCCGCCGGACGTCCTCTTTCGCGCCGCTCTGGGCACGGATCAAGTGATCGCAATGGACGGTGCTGGAAACGGCCACCTTCTTCTTCCCGGCCTGAATAAACTGAAGCAAGGCCATCTGGGCCGTCGCATCCTGCATCGCCACGCGGTCCGGACGGAGGAGAATCTGGGCCTTGCCCCGCTCCCAGACCTGCGTATTAAAATCATCGGCATGCGTCACCAGGATTTTTTCGGTCAACGTCAACGGCCGGCCGAATTTTTTTCGGGCCGATGCCAACCGTTCCGGCATCGACGCGTATAGTTTTTTTATTTGTTCAAGCGACATGGAAAACCCTCCATCATAAACCGACGATCATTTCAGCGGCGGGACTTCCTTTTTCTTGGGGGCCGCGTAATTGATCAGGTAATCGAACAAACGAATCAAGCGGCTGCCCTGCTGCTTCTGATCGATCCAATGCCCGATAAGGCCGATCGTCCGCGCCAGGATGAAGAAACCGTTGAGGCTCTCGACCGGAAAACCCATATCCACCAGAACGGCCGCGATGGTTCCGTCCACATTGAGGATCAGGGTATCTTTCTTGGCCGTCGTGATTTTTTCCACTTCCAGGGCAAAATCCAGATGCGGGGTGTGTATCTTTAAACTTTTCACGTAACCCACGAGCTCTTTCACCCTTTTATCTGGATTCTTTACGCTTTTAACGCGGTGGCCGATGCCGGGGACGGGTCCGACATTGGCCTTCATGTAATTCAGAAAGTCGTCGACCGAAAGCTTGTTCTCAACGGCGTATTTAAACCACTTGCCGGCATCCGTAACCGCGCCGCCGAACCGGGGCCCGATCATGATCATACCGGCCGCAATCGCCTGGGCCATCGAGATCCCGGCGCAGGCCGCGATGATCGTGGTCAGCGCGCCCGAGACCGCCGGCCCATGATCGGCCGAGAGCATGATGATTCGCTTGATGATCTCGGCCTCTTGCTGGGTGATGAGCTTTTTATTCCAGAGCAGGCCGATGACATGGGGAATCTGGTAGCCCTGATTGATGAGCTCCGACGCCGGATAACCGTAATAGAGCGGTTCTTCACCGCGGTCGTCCGTCAGGGTCGTTTTAATCAGCGGCTCCACCAACACCTCGCCGTTTTTTCGTAACTCATCGATCGTCTTTGGAAGTTTGGGCAGGGCCTCCGGCTCGACGGCGGGTGATTCCTTGACCAGCCCTTTTAAGAGAAGCTCCTGGTAGAACTCTTTGATCGCCGGGCCGAGGCCGCCGAAGGTGGACGGCACGATCGCGCCGGCTTCACGCAGACGGTCGGCCTTGTGCCGTGCGCTGCCCTCGCCCTTCATCCCTTCCTTGGCGCCCGCGTGGCCGAACTTCATCCCTTTGGGCAGCACCTCCTGGCAGAAGCCGGAGATGACCGCCATCAGTTTGATCCGGCGTTTTTTAGCGGCGTACCAGTCGGCGGCCCGTTCTTCCAGGTCGCCGCCCATCTCGCCCACGATCACGACGGCATGGGTTTTCGGATCCTTCTCGAACATCTCAAGATAGGTCACGTAATCCGATCCCGGATAGGCGTCTCCCCCGATTCCGATCGCGGTCGTGACACCGTCCGCAAACTGGCTTGCGATCCAGATGATCTCGTTGGAGAGGCCGCCGGACTTTGTGATGACGCCGAAAGAACCGGGGCGATACAGCTTGCTCAAGATCAGATTGTCGAACGCGCCGCCGATGACCCCCAGGCGGCATTCACCGGCCGAAATGATGCCGATCGCGGACGGTCCGTTGAAAATCTTTCCCTTCTCTTGGGCGATGCGTGAAAGAAGCTTGGTGTCCCTCTCGGGAACTCCTTCCGTGATCATCGAGACCAGCCGGATCGATTCCGAATTGAGCGCTTCTTTGGCCGCGGCGAACGCCCGGTCGGGGCCGACATAAACCAGACTGGTGTTGATCTCGGAATAATTTACGACAGCCTCGGCTACTGTTTTGTAGACCGGAATCGAAACGATCTCACCGCCGTACGGCACCTCGATCGTTTTTCCGGCATCCGGCGGAAAAACAAAGGCCTGGACCGTCAGTGGCGCCTTGCTCAAATAACAGAATTCGGACATCCTGCGGGCCGCGTTCACCCCGGCAGGACCGCCCTGGATCACCACGCGCGTATTGCGATCGGCCACAATGCTCATCGTCTCGCCTCCCCGGCTTTCCCGCTTCCTGCCTTTGCCGATCTGGCCTGATCCCGCGGAGACGCCGCCGACTCTTTTTTAAGAGACATGTCCACGATATCCGTCAAGGGGGTGTAACGATCAAAAACATGGATCAAAAATCCCTCGGACTCGAGGGTCTTCATCGCGGCCAGCCCCTCCTTTTCATAAGGCCCTCCGCGACGGACCCATATCTCCACCCCGTTCATCCGGCCCGCGGCCTTGGCCTTGCGGAAACCAGCCATGATCCCGGCAAAGGTCTTTTTGACGTTGGTGAAGTTGGCGATCGCGCCGCCCACGATGATGCGTTTGATGTTGGGAAGAAAGCAGACCTTTTCGGTCAGGACCTCGACCGCCCAGTCGGGAGGGTCCCCGGAATACTCGGCGTAGTTCGCCGGTTTTCCGCCGAGGGCGACAACGGCGTCGGTATAAAAAACACTGGCCCCGCCACCGGCCGGGAGCAGCGCCGTATCACCGCCCGGAATCTCGATGAATTTGACCGAGCCTTTAATTTTGGAATCGACCTCCATCACGGCCCGCTCACTTTCGGAGTAAGGCCGCCCGAACTCGGCCGCAAACGAAAAATCCCAGTCCGGATGGCGGAAGCGGGCATCCGCGTCCAGCAGGGTGACCGCATCAAGGGCGACCAGCTCGCGATCGGTTGATCGCAGAACCAGCGGGTTGATCTCCATATACTGCGCATCCTCCTGGTCGAAGCACTGATACAGCTTGGCCGCAAACTCCACGACGGCGGGAACCAGATCTTTGTCGAACCCGGCCCGCTTGGCCAGGTCGGTCAACTCATTTTTAGATGGAATCTCACCGATCGGGACGGATAATTTCTTGACCTTGTCCCAATTCGACTCAATCTCGATCCCGCCCACGCTCGCCAGCAACAACTCCGCGCCTTCCCGCGTGGACTGGACCGAAATATAATATTCCTCCTTGTGAGGGATCATCTCGGAGACGATCACCTGGGAGATCGTCATGCCGCCCAGCGTCTTCCCTATCATCTCCTTGACCGCTCGTTTGGCCGCCGCAAGATCGAGGTCCACCTTGACCAGGCCCAGCTTCATTCTCGAGCCGACCGCCTCATGAGCTTTCACGACCAAACGGGATTCCTTCAGCCAGGCATGGGCGGAGGCTGACTGCTCGAACCATTCCGTGGAAGTTACGACTACATAGTTCGGAACGCTCATCCCCCCCTTTTTCAATAAGCCCATCCCCGGGCCTTCAAGCACCTTTGCCATACCCCTGCCTCCTGTCCCTGCGAATTCCCATCTTTTCTGCGTTCATGATCGTCTTAGAAAAGGAAAGTGTATTGTAGCTAGTTTTATCGTCATTCTCAACAGAAAAAAAGACCTATCGGCCGGAGGCCGAGTAGGTCTTTAGACCCATCTGAGAAACAGGTCTTTTCTAATCCGGGGCCTGCGCGAACTGCGACAGTCGCTTCACCAAACGGTCCAGCGTTCCGCTTAATGATTCCTTGAGGATTATCATGGGGGATTCCCACCTTTGAATCGTCCGGTCAATGCCGTATTCCGCCTCGCCTTTCCACAGCACGTTTCCGGTTCGGGTCTCGATGAGCTGAACATCCTCGATACGGGTCAGTGCGGTCGCCTTAAAACGCCGCTCGAACCCCATTCCCCCGCTCCAGATCGGAAAAGACCGGGTCTCAAACGGGGGAGCGACCGATCCGGACGAGTGGGCCAACCGGCTGATCAAGACTGCGTCTATCCCCTCTTCGGACCATTGGCGGAGTTCCTCGGATGTAATCCCACGGGTTGCGAGATTCAAGACGTTTCCGAAAATATCGGCGGTCTTCAATTTTTGAACCCACTGCTCGGCCACCGCATCAATAACGGGAGCCGCCGCCCATTTGGGCGTGGAACAGATCCCAAGAACACCGCAGAAGAAGGACTTATCAACGCTCTGACTGGTATCGCTATAGAGAGAATAATTCAAGTTTCCCTTGAGTCTTCTCACCTCCGTATCCTTTTCTTCGGGCGGTCGAAGATCTTCGGGCAGAAGCACTCCCACCTGCCACCGGCGAATCGCCGGCAGTTCGATAGGGTAAACCTGCTGGCGGGAAAACGCCTGTCCGCTTAATTGGATCGCGACTTGGTTGATCGCCCCGCGAAGTGCCTCAACGGCGTAGAAATCATCGCGGCCTGGATTTCTTTCCTGACGCTGCAGCAGTTTATCCGCATCTCCCTTCCAGAGAAGCTCCCCGGTATGTACGCTGTATAGTTTCAGCCCTCCAAACCGGACATGCCCTTCGACCCGACGATCCGGATGCGTCTTCCCGTAATAGTGGATCAGCTCGCCCACCAAGACGGCATCGGTGCTTTGAGTGATAAGCTCATGAACGCGGACGGGATCAGTCAGATCCACTGGTCCGGATACGGTTTGAACCCGACTGAAGACGGATGAAACACGGAGATGCTGGATGATTCGCGCCGTGACGGCACCGGCCAGATCGGGCGGCAATTTGAATCGGGAGCCCCAGTCTTTTTCCTCCGTGGAGCGCCGGTCTTCCAAGACCGCCACGGCCACTATGAGGGAATGGGGTCGCGGCGCGATGAAGATTTCGCTATCTTCCAGGGAATAGGAGACCGGACGTACGGGCGCGCAGGCGGCTAGTGACAGACCGAGAAAACACGGCAGTCCCGTCCGGATGATCCACCGGCCCAGCGCCCGGCTATGTGATCGCATCCATGATCGCATTGAAGGTTGGGCTTGGACGCAT
>CAKKOZ010000115.1 GCA_919901335.1 Nitrospiria bacterium
GGTTTCAGGGTCAAGGCGGAGCTTCCACCCCCTCCGCGTCCCCCGAAATGTCGGCCGTTCCTCCGATGTGCCGACATTTGGTGTCAGGTTGCGCCGGGGCTTGGCGTCGTTTGCGCGGGTGGTCTCCGCGATGGCGTCTTTGATAGAGCGGTCGAATCGTTGCTGGGTGCGGTTGTTCACGGCGTCCCCTCCACGGTGCCCCGCGCTGGCGCTGGCTGGCGTTCTGCGGGCGTTCCGGGGGCCGGGGTGCGTTCCTGATCGCCTCGGAGCCTAGCGTTGACGAGATCGACCTGCATGGCTCGCCAGTCAGCGGAGAGGGCAGGCGGGGAGAGGTTGACGCGGTTCTGGTGTTTGGTGTAGCACTGGTGGCACAGGCGTGGGGTGCCGGCTCCGTAGGGGAATTCGATGCCACACGCGAAGCAGTTGTGGGAAGGTGTCTTTCGGCGCTCGAGGGCTTCGGCGTCAGCTTCGGCGCGGTCGGTGGCGAGGCAGTAGGCGCGGAAGTCGGCGAGGAGGTTAGGCGTGGACGCACTTCTGAGGAAGTCAGTCATCGGATGGTACCAGTTCGGGGAACGCGGCGCGGAGGGCGATGTCGATGATTGTAAGGTCACGCGGATTCAGGCCGGTCTGCCGAGCCTGACAGAGAGCCGCAAAACACGCATCCCGCGCCTTCTGTTCTCGTTCCCCCCACGTCACGGCGGCTTGCGTGTCGAGGGCGTCGGCGAGGGCCCGGACGTGTGGGGTGATGGGACTTTCCTTGCCTTCCGTCTCCCGCTTGACGGCGTCGGCGAAGTCAGTAAAGTGGCGCAGGACTGTGGCGACGTTGGCGGGGGAGGTGTCGATCTTCGGGTTAGGCATGGTCAGGGGTCTCAGGGGGGGGTGCGAGGAAATCGCGGATAGCTTCGAGGGTGGATAAGCCGCCGCTCCACTTGCCGTCAAGCTCGGTGCCACCCTCGTAGGCAAACTGGTTCCAGCAATCGCGCAGGAGGTCGGTCGCTTCGTCCAATCGCGGCAGCGTGAGGGATGGGCCTACGCCCATCCTCTCCGCCAAGTCCTCCCGCGCCGTATTGGGTGCGGGGTATTTGTCCGCCGTGAATACTTGCCCACCTGCTACGGCAATCACGGCTTGCTCCCCATGTCGGGCGCAGTAGGCGTTGCAGGCATCGGTGCCCTCGGGGGTGTCGGGGAACATCGCCCCAACCTTGAACCGCTTGCCCATTGAGTAGATATAGAGCGTTTCTTTGATTGTCGTCATGGCGTTATTGCACCTCTAAGTTCGTGAGGGGGACGGGCTCGCGGTCAGCGGGGGAGGTATCGGGGGTGGTCAGGCATGGTCAGGAGTCTCGGGAAGGGCGTACGGGGTTCCGGGATTGGCGC
>CAKKOZ010000116.1 GCA_919901335.1 Nitrospiria bacterium
GACCGGCTGACGCGCACATAATAGGTCCCATCGGCCGGCGCCGTGAAGAGCACCTTTGAGGACAGGGTGGTGGCATCGTTCGGCGGACAGTTGGACTGCTGCGTGACGGGATTCACGCCGCAGGTGCTGCTCTTGGTCACGGTCGTCGCATCATCGTTGACGGACAACACCGTGGTCCCACTCGTGTTCAGGACCTCCAGGAAGCTGTCCGCGCCATTGGTCAGCCCCGATGTCCTTACGGTGTATATAGTGCCCAGCGTGGCCGAGAAGCTGACATAGTCCACATCCCCGGAGGGATAAAAGGTGTGGGTCTGGATTGGAGCATTCACCGTAATGGGCTTGGCATTTGCCGCGGTATCGTCCGGCTCGAAGCCGTCCGCCTTGAGCGCCATCTGGCGATCTGCCACGACCGTTTCCATTTCGGCCGGTAAGCCATAGCCCCGCACAAACCATCCGTCCCAGAAATCCTCAAAGCTGACGTTGGTGATTCCGCAGTTGGTGCAGATAAGATCGTTGGCGAATACGTCCCAGATGGGCGTCATGCCGGCCGAGACGGCATCCCATCCCTCCACGGTAGAAGGAGCATCAAAAATATCCCACAACGCCGCTGCCACCGAAAGCTCGTTGGTGGTGTAGATCGCGGCTGAAGAGAGGCCGGTGGGCGTCAGGTTCTCAATCTCAAATGACAACTGCGCCACCGTGCCGCTTGTGTCCATATATAAAGGGTCATTTCTAACGGCACTGGTGAAGAAGTTTCCCCACCCTTCCGACCAGGAAAGACGGATGTCCTGAGTGTTGTCATCCAGATAATGAATCCCGCCAGGAGAATGATCCTTTGAATAATTGTCCGCGATGAAATGGCCGTACTCATGAAGCAAAACCGGATCGTCGTATTCATCCGTATCACCGACGGATAGCGGACAGTCTTCAGTATTCCCGCCGCCTAAGATATGGATCGAGTCATCGGCTGGATCGAAATAGGTTCCATCGCAACTGCCGGCGGCCCACTCGGCCGTGACCAGGGGTGGAGGCACGCCGGCCAGGGTGGTCACAAATTCCGCCCCGGTGAGCAAGACATCGAGGATATTAAACACCCCGCCGATATCGGCCGTGGTCGCGGTCAGGTCCACGCCGCTGAAACCGGGCGCCATGCTGTCATCAATGCCGAGGGTGATGATGGCATACAGCACGCCGCTTGAATTACTAACCGTCACCGTACTGTCGGCGGTCTGGGCTCTCACCCGTACATACACCCCGGCCTGACCGGTGTTGGTAAAGGCGAGGCTGTAGCTACCATCCAGAGCCGTTGCGCCTGAGGTTAGAACACGGCTGTCCGCATCCCGTACGACTTCCACAATGGCTTTACGGACGGGATGGAGGACCGTGCCCGTAAATCCACCGCTGTCGTAAGGCCGGTCCTCGTACTGAATCGTTCCGGTAATCGTGACGGATGTGCCGTTGCCGGGGCTGCTTCCAGGCTCATTCTTTTCACCGTTACAACCGGTGAGATAGAGAACGATCCCAAGGAGAACAAAAAAAGACCCCCGAACTGTTTCTTGTCGTCTTTTCATAGATTATCTGACCGGGATCTCGATGATAGACTTTCCCTCGCGGTCCATCTTGATCCGAGGCCGGGGTTTTTCCATCCCAGGCGGACGGGACGACGGCTCAAGAACGATGGAGGTGGCCTGTGTCCAGGTGGAACCGTTGGGAAGTGTGACGGTGGCCCGGCCGATGATCTCGTAAGACGGGTCTGCAAGGGGACCGACGTGAATCATGAGTGAAACCGGTTGATCTTTAGCAGCCGCTCCGGTCCAGTGAAGCAGCCCATCCGCATGGGCAAGGCCTTCCGGAAGTTCCACCGAAACGGTTAGTTGGGAAGCATCCGTACGGGAGGTAACGGTCAAGGTTACGTCCACCACCCCACCAGGGGCGGGTGAAGCATCGGTGGTCATCGCCAGATCCAGCGGCCCTCGCGGCTTGCCTGCAAGGCTTTGCCCCGCATTTATTAATGAAAGGCTCACAATAGCCAGAATAAAGATAATTCTATTTTTGGATTGCATGAAGAGGTCCCTTCCTTGCCCCCATCGGCCGGCGGGCAGGTTTCGGCAGACGGTGGATTATTCGATCTGCCACGAAATGAAGCTTGTTTTAGTTCCTTCTCTTTTAATCATGGCCGTAGCGATTTTCTCGGTCTCGTGCATGATCCCGTGAGCCTGGATCGTGAAGTAACCGCTCTTGCCATCGACCCGCCTTCGGCAGGCGGGATCGGTCAGACAGCTCGTTGCGCAGCCCGTCAAAGAGTCGGCATTGATCGGCGGCGTATAGGGCCGCCCGTTCTGGATGCAGGTCGCGGTGTCGACGGTGATGTCATTATACAGCGTCCGCAACACCGGCGAGTCGGCCGTATTGATATTGATCAACCCGTTTCCGTTCGGGCCCTTAAGCGAAACCGTCGTCAGGTACGGGCGGATCTTACGGTAGATTTCCGGCGTCACCCCGTTGACCAGCCGCAGTTCCGAAATCGTGTCCATCGGACCGTTCTTGCAACGGTACGGGGGGCTTAAGCGCTGATAATAAAAATCCTCGGCTCCGTTGAACCCCTGATCATCGTTTTCATCCACCCAGTCCTCGATCGACTGGGCGATCG
The DNA here is from genome assembly GCA_919901335.1 of Nitrospiria bacterium. Taxonomy (GTDB): domain Bacteria; phylum Nitrospirota; class Nitrospiria; order JACQBZ01; family JACQBZ01; genus JACQFA01. The sequence goes on from CAKKOZ010000116.1 coordinate 2,651, forward strand.
TCTCGGCCGCATCGGCATCCAGTTCCAGAACGGCGAAAAGCCGCCGGAGCATCGCCCTGGCATCGTCTCTCCCTGTACCACCGTCGGCGAGTCGGTTGACATCAATCTTGCCGGCCTCATCCGTGATCTCGACCGAGACGAACCCCTCTCCGACCGGATAGGGCGGAAACGGCGTAGCCCAGAACTCGTCCAGCCCGTCGTATTTCGCGCTCTCCACGCGTTTTGCGTCGTCCTTGAGCACCGCGCGGGCCGCGGTCGCGCCGGCTTTGGCCAGGTAGGTCGCTTGGATTCCATCCCGAAAATTTCCGGCCGTGATGAGGTTGATCCTGGCGCCGTGATCAAACTCCACGATCACGGCCGTCAGCAGCACCAGAACCACCAGGGTTAAAAGCAGCGCGATGCCGCGTTGATTATTTAATAACTCACCGATCCGAACCTTCTCTGCCGTTCGACTTTTCACTTTCAAACCGCCGATCATTCTGTTACAATGCCTCCCAGATGAAGCCGTTGATACCCATCACAAAAGTACTGCCGGGCCGCGCTTTCGCCTGGATTCCGGCCATCCTCTTCTTCCCTCTGATCATCACCGGCTGCGGGGACAAGAAAGACGAGGGAGTCGAGGCCGTTTTCCTGGCCGATTTTTCCAATGCGGGCGTCGGCGACAGCGGCAGTTATCCGGACGGCTTTCTTACCTCGGACGCGATCCAGATCGGGGTAAAGAGCGTCAAACTGATCAAGGCCGAGGAAACCGAACCGTCCTATACCATTTTTGACACCGAGGACAACACCGACCCGGTGGTTCTGGATCTGAACGCGACCACACAGTCGGCCGTGATCAATCCCGTTTTTCCGACCGGATGCCCCTGCGACTTCAGCAAGGTCCAGGTCGAGCTGACCTTTATGGAAGTCCAAGTACCGGTGTATGACGGCGACATCGCCGTCAATCGGCGGTTCCGCTTCTACACCATAGACCTGACCGATCCGGATCTCGGGGTCCCGGTCACGGCGGGTGACGTCCTGGTCGCCGATCTTTCCAACGCCTTGAGTTTCAACTGGATCGACACGACCGATGGAGGATTCGTATCGCTTACGTCGGCAAGGCCGACCGTCCCGCTTCAGGTCCCGGCGGCCCGATTTCCCGATGACGCCTACGGCGCCGCCGTCACGATGGACCTGCCCTCATTTTTTGAAATCCCGGACAAACCCGAAGGCATGCTCACGGTCACGCTGACCGTCCATGCGGGCAGCCTCTTCTTTTACGACGAGACGGATACCGAAGAACCCGCACTGACCCGCTTCGACCGTTACACGGATGGACGGCTGAACGCGAACGAGCCCGACTCTCATTTCTATCCCACCTTCCCGACGATCACGGCCGCATTCGAATAAGCCGATTACCCGGGTTTCTCGTACGTGCTCACCAAAAACGTCACGTCCAAAAACTGCGGATTGGCGTAACGCGTCCGAAAATGCAGGTTTTTGATCTTCAAGACATGCGGGGCCTGCTCGATCGAGGAGAGGAACCGCACGGCCTGATCCAGCGTGACGTTTTCGATTTTCATCTCGACCGAGGTTTCACGGTATTGACCCACCATCGCCATCGTCTGAGGCCGCATGTAGGCGATCCGCGACCGCACGTCGGCCGGGCCGGCCAGCGACTCCAGGAATGAAAGAAGGGAGAACCGCCCCTGGTCTTTTTGGATGCGCTCGTCCAGCGAGCCGACCCGGCCCTTGATCTGAACATACTCCCGGCGGATCTGGTCCAGCGTCGTCAAGGCCTCCTGCTTCTGACGGATCAGACGGTCGAGCCCCTTCATCCGGTCCAGATACAACGCGACCGAGGAGTAAACACCGTAGAGCAGCAGGCCGACGAGGGTGATTCCGCCGATGATGAGATAGAGCCTCTCGCGGGACGTGATACCGTCGCGCCGGAAGCGGGCCAGAAGCGTCTGCATGAAAGCCGATCGGAAAAGGATGTTCATTCGAGATCCTTGGGTGCCAGCGTCATGGTCAGGCGGAAGCGCACCTTGGATTGGTCCGCGCTGACCTTCGCATCGCTGACCGTCACGTCGCGAAACGCCTCGAACTGCCCCAGCGAGGCCTTGACCCTGTCGACCGATTCAAAGCTGTCCGTCTCGGCCTCCAGCCTAAGCCGACCCGACTCGATCACAAGGTCCTGAACCTCGATCTTGACCGCCGGAGGCATCCGTTGGGTCAGCTCGGCCATCAATTGCAGCGGCGTCCAGTCGCCCGTTCCGAATAACGCGGCCCTCTTTCTCATCTCGGCGACGGCCGTCTTCGCCTGCTGGACCTCGTCCACCACATTTTTCACCTCCGGGAACATCGTCCGGAACTGCTCGCGAACCTCCGTCTTCAATGTCCGGTACTGGCTCGCCTGAAGCGTGTATTGTGTATACAGGTCCACGGCCGCGACCGCCGCGACTAAAAGCGCCCCGATCCAGAGATAGCGGACGCGGGCCGTGGATGCGGTCGCCTCGCGGCCATGAGCGAATTCGCCCTTGCGAAAATTCATCCGGGACCCGCCCGTCTGGCGGGCGCCTTTCAGGGCCAGTCCCAGACCCAGGCCGAAGGCCGGGTCCCACCCGGTTTCGTTTCCCGGTGCGATCTTGGGCGCGCGGGTTACGGCCTGTATTCCCAGTTCGGATGCGAGATAAGGCTCCAGCCCTTTGAGCTTGCTCCCGCCGCCGTACAAAGAAAATTCCGTCAGAGGGGCCCGGCCGTCCGCCTGTCCCGGCATCATCGCAGCCGGGACTGGTTCATTCGCCTCAAAAACATGAACCGTTCGGACCAGCTCCGAGATAAACGGTTCAAGCGCCCGGCGGATCGTCTGCGAAACCCCCTTCTGATGGAGTCGGGAAATGCCGGAATCCTCAAGGCCGGCCTGTCGTTTCCATTCCTCGGCCTCCTCCGGCGGGATCCCGCATGCATCCGACAGCGCCGCCGTCAGGTCCCGGCCTCCCCACAGGATGGTCCGGATAAAGGCTGCCTGTCCGCGGCGGAGGATGCAAACGACCGTCTTCGAGGCCCCGATCTCCAGCACGGCCGTGCCGGCGGCGGGAATACCCGGAGCGGACGAATCGAGAAGGAGATGGCGCGCAAGGTTCATCAGGGCCAAGCCGTCCAGCCCCACCGCTTCGGGATCAATTCCGGCCCGTGCCAATTGCTCCAGATAATTCTTCACCAGGCCGCGCGGAGCGGCCGCGGCCAGCAGGTTCATCTTCCCGCCCGTTGCATCAATCACCTCATAGTCCACCACAACCTCGTCGAGCGGATAAGGAAGAAGCGCCTCGATCTCGAACGGAACCAGCTTTTCGAGTTTTCGGACATCGTTGAAGGGAAGGGTCAGCGTCCGAAGCGAGATCAGATGGGCCGGGAGGGAAACCACGACGCGATCCATCGGCAATTGGTGCTCGGCAATCCATTCCTTCAATCCCGGCACACCCTCCCTCGCCCAGTCGAAGGGACCCTGAATGCGGGACAGGTCCCGCTGATTGAGGATGCCCGTAACGTGGGTATAACCGCCCGCCCATTCCAGCCCCAACCAGCCCTTTCGAAGACAGACCGCCTTCACCGAAGAGGAACCGATATCAAGACCCATAATCGGTTGAACCATGATTGACTTCATTTCCCGGGCCCTCCCGGCGCGACCGGCGGCCTTGGGGGTTCCCCGGCCCGTTGAGGGGATTTCATGGGCTGTTGAGAGGACTCCACGGGCCGTTCGATGACGATCGGCGGATCGAAACCGCCGGCCCCGATTGCCCCCATCGGCACCCCGTTCAGATACGGCGTCGGGTGTCTCAGGGCGCCTCGAAGCGCAAAATCCAGATGGCCGGACGGCGAGGCCATCGCGGACAGGAGCGCCAGCGGCCCGCCGGACGGACGGCCGGGTCCGGTCGGTTTCCGAAGCGTGACGCGCGAATTGAAGTTTAGAAGGCTTTCCATAAAGTCCGGCCGGAGGAGAAGGCTCCCGCTGCCCACCAGGTCGAGGGCTTCCCCCTGCGCCGAAAAATTCTCAAGATGACCCATTCCGCCTTTTAAGGACACATCCCCGTTGATCCGGGCAAATCGGGTTTCCAGGCTTTTCAACGCCACCTCGTTCGCCTCGAGCACCAGCAATCCCTGTCCCTGCAGTACATCTCCGTTCATCCAGTCATATTCGAACCGGCTGACCCCCACCGCCCCGCTCACATCCCGGGATGGAAGCCGGAATCCCGCCGCGAGCTTTCCCAGATCGAACCCCTTGCCCGTCGCCTCAAGATGGTATTTCATTCCCCGAGGCGCCCGACGGGCCGTCACCCGGCCGCGGGCCTCGCCGCCCAGACCCCGCAGTTCAAAATCCAGATCCAACTGTCGGCGCAGGATCGCCCCGACGGGCCAGCCCCCCGACACCTGCTCCGCCGTCCATAAAACCCGGGCGACCGGGCCGGGCCGGCTGACCGTCACGCCGTTCCAAACCAGCCGGAACGGGAACCGGACACGGCTCTTCTGGACCGAAATCTCAAGACCCGCGGCCCGTTCGATCTTGACCCGGACCCAGTCCGACAGCTGCTGCCAGGGAAAGGTCAAATACACGAAAACCGTGATGGCGATGACGGCCGCGGTGGCATATCCGATCGCCGCAATCAAACCGGCCCTATGCCGACTCACCCATTGGAATAATCCCATTCGAGTCACGACGTCTGGCCGAGGGGGATATCGGTCTGCGTGATGAAACGGCGCTCGCGGCCGGTATCGTCTTTCAGAAAAATCTGGATCTCGACCGCCTTCGGCAATTTTTTCAGATCGCCGGCGCTCCATTCATCCGACCATTCTTTCCCGTCGAAGTACCGGAAGTTCAATCCGACCACCCGCTCGGCCAGTTCATACCGTTCAAGGCTGCCTTCCGACAGACTCAGCAGATTCGTCTCTTCCTCGTGCATCAGGACGGTCGTCTCGGTTTCCGGAACCGGAACCAGATCATACGTGAGGACCGACACGATCGGATCGGTCATCCCCTCCTCAACCCGGGCATGGGAAAGCGCCGTGAACCGGAGCGTATCCGAAGACCCGATGGCGGTCAGGCCGTCCTCCCCGACAAACTCAAACGGCGTGGAATCGGCTTGAGCGCCCGGCAGACGCCAGTACGCCGACTTTAATTCATTCACCATGATTCCCATGCTGATCCGGGCCGTCTGGTCGATCTCGCTCTCCGCATCCACCTGCTGTGTGGACCGGAGGACCGCATTGAAGGTCTGATACAACAGCGTGACGAGCACCGCGACAATTCCCAGCGCAACCAGGAGCTCGATCAGCGTGAAACCTCTTTGATCCTTCACTATTTTTCTTCCATCACAAATGTAACCAGAGCCACTGAATTCCGATGCTCCCCATCTTTCCAGCCCACATCCATCCTCACTTCGCGGGCGTAATCAAACGGGGTCGAAAGGACGGTCTGGGCCCAGTCGAAGGTCTCATCCGGTTCCGGGAACGTCCCGCTTAAAATACCCAGGGCAGGAAAATCCGCCATTTCGACTTCCGAGATCTTCTGCTGCGCCAGCAGCGTGGCCCGCGTCAGGTACCGCGCCTCCTGATGCTGAAGGATATCGCGGTTGAGGAGTCCCAGGAGGACCACGAAGGTCACGACCAGAATCGAGAGCGCAATCATCACCTCTAAAAGGGTGAAGCCCGCCTGTCCCCGCCCCGCCGGCAGGCCGCGTTGCGACTCAAGCCTCTTTCCCGATCTCTTCCCGATACCCGTCATATATCTTGACCCGCCCCGTAATCGGATTGACCACCAGCGTCAGGACGTTTTCATCCTCGTCCGTCAAATGCAGTGTCGTCTTATCCACCCGCCCCACGGGATAAAAATCGGTATAGGCCTCTCCCTCCGTCACCTTGCCCTGGTGAAGCGTGTCCGCGTCAACAAACCGGATCGTTCTCGGCAGGGCCGTGCGCGTCAGACCGGCGGCGGCCAGCGGGGTAAACTCGCCCTCCCCGGATCGGACCGTTGCCCAGTACTCGTGTTGTTTCAGATCATAATTTAAACGGTAGACCCGCTTCGTGGCCGAGGCACGATCCGAAATAAAATAGACCGTTCGGACCAGATGGCGGGCCGAAAGCTTCAGGTCGTTGCCGCTCAGGCTTCGGATCGTCGGAAAAGCCAGGATCGCCACCACCCCGAGGATCAGCAGGACAACGGCCAGTTCGAGAAAGGTAAAGCCCTTTTTATTCCAGATTCCAGCTTTCGACATCGGCATCCTTCCCCTCCCCGCCCGGCTCGCCGTCGCCTCCGTAACTGATCAGGTCGTAGTCCCCGTGACCGCCCGGACTGATATAGACGTACTCATGGCTCCAGGAATCCTTTGGCAGCTTGGGCAGGTACCCGCCCTCCCGCCAGTGCGACGGAATCGCGCCGATCGTGGGTTTCGTGACCAGGGCCGACAGACCCTGCTCCGTTGAGGGATAAAAACCGTTGTCCAGCTTATACAGATGCAGGCCTTGCTCGATGTTCTTTATTTGGACCATGGCCGCGGTCCGCCGGGCCTCGTCCGTCCGGCCCATGATTCTGGGGACGACGATCCCGGCCAGCAGCGCCAGGATGAAGACGACCACCATGATCTCGATCAACGTAAATCCGGATTGGCCCATGGTGCGGACCCCGCCGATTCCTGTAGGGGCGCAGCATGCTGCGCCCCTACGATCTGCAATGGTTGCCATTTGATCAATCATCCCTACCTCACGATTTGACTCAACTCAAAGATCGGAAGAAGAATGGCCATCACGATAAATCCGATGATCGCCCCCATTACAAGAATCATGACCGGCGTGAGGAGGGCCGTCAGTGTGCTGATAATGGCCTCCACCTCGTTGTCGTAGGCCTCGGACACCTTGACCAGCATCGGTTCCAGCTCGCCGCTTTTCTCACCGACCGCGATCATGTGGGTCACGAGCGGGGGAAACATCCCGCTTTTCCGTAGCGGCTCGGCCAGACTCTGGCCCTCGCCGATGTTCTGCCGCGCGCGGTCGATCGCCTCGGCCAGCACCGTATTCTGCACCACGTTTCGGACCACACCCAGGGCCTGGAGCAGCGGCACGCCACCGGTGAGCAGCGTGCTGAGCGTCCGGGTGAAGCGTGAAATCGCCACCATCAGGATCACGCGGCCCATGATCGGAACCCGAAGAAGAAACCGATCATACCGCACCCGGCCCTCGGGCGTCTTGATGTATTGCTGAAAACCGAATAGTCCAAGAAATCCCGCCACGAAAAGAACCCACCAGTACCGGTTCAGGAAATGGCTTACCGCGATCAGGATGACGGTCGGCCAGGGCAGGACCTGGTGCACCTCCTCAAAGATCTGCGTAATCTTCGGGACAATGAAGGTGACCAGCCCAAACAGAATCAGCCCGCCGATGATCACCATGAAGACGGGATAGGTCAGCGTGGCGATGAGCTGGGTGCGGAGCTTGACCTGATACTCAAGATAATCAGCCAACCGGAGGAGCATCCCGTCCAGGGTGCCGCTGGCCTCGCCAGCCTTGACCATGTTGATGTAGATTTCCGAGAAAACGGCCGGGTATTGCGACAGCGCCGCCGCCAGAGAACTGCCCTCCTTCACCCGCTCGCGGACGCCCGCCACGATCCGTTTCAACTCGCCCTTTTCGAGTTGATCCATCAGGGCCGAAAGGGCCTCCATCAGCGGAAACTTCGCGGCGGTCAAGGTCGCGAGATGGCGGGTCATCAGCGCGACCTCCATCATTCCGGCGCGCTCCGACACCTTAATCCGCGACCGCCAGGACCCCGCCGGCACGGCCGGCTCCGCCGAGCTGAAGCCGTACGCCGCCTCGCCGGCGCCTTCCACGACATCGGTGGGATAGATCCCGGACTGGCGCAGTTTGACCCGCGCAGTCTTCGGGCTGTCCGCATCAATGATGCCGGAGACGTCCCGGCCTTGGGTCGTCAGCCCCTTGTACTCATACACCGGCATCGCCCGTTACCCCATCACCAATTCTTCTTGCGTGACTCGAAGAATTTCTTCCAGGGTCGTGATGCCATTCACCACTTTTCGGGCGCCGTCGTCCCGAAGCGTCCGCATTCCTTTTTCGATCGCCCGGTTCTTGATCTGATTGGAATCCGTCTTGGCCAGGATCATCTGCCGGATCTCATCATTGATCAAAAGAATCTCGTAGATGCCGGTCCGGCCGTGGTATCCGGTCCGCATGCATTCGGCGCACCCGGTCGCGCGGTAGAAGGTCGGCCGCGCCGGCCCGGTCTTGAAACCCAGCTTGGCCAGTTCTTCCGGCACGGGCGTGTAGGCCTGCCGGCAGTGCGGACAGACGCACCGCACCAATCGCTGCGCGATGATCGCCGCCACGGAGGAGGAAACGAGAAAAGGCTCGATTCCCATGTCGATCAGCCGGGTAATGGCGCCCGCCGTGTCGTTGGTATGAAGCGTTGAGAAAACGAGGTGGCCGGTCAGCGAGGCATGGATCGCAATCTCGGCCGTCTCGGCGTCCCGGATTTCGCCCACCATGATCACGTCCGGGTCCTGACGGAGAATGGACCGGAGGCCGTTGGCGAACGTCAGGTTGATCTTGGGGTTGACCTGCATCTGCCCGATGCCCTTCAGCTGGTACTCGATGGGGTCCTCGATCGTGATGATATTTTTGTCGGGAGAATTGATCCGGCTCAGCGCCGAGTACAGTGTCGTGGTCTTGCCGCTGCCGGTCGGCCCGGTCACAAGCACGATGCCGTGGCTGAGTTGGATCAGATGGAGCAGGGTCTGCCGTTCTTCCACCGTCAGACCGATGTCCTCGAGATTTAGAAGGCTGGTGCTCTTGTCCAGAAGCCTCAGCACCACCCGCTCGCCGTGGGCCGTGGGGATCACCGAAACGCGAATGTCGACATCCCGGCCGGCGATCTTGATTCCGATCCGGCCGTCCTGAGGCAGACGCTTCTCGGCGATATTCAGACCGGCCATGATCTTGACGCGGGAGATGATGCTGGACTGGAAGCGTTTGGGCGGCGATAAGATCTTATATAGGATGCCGTCGATCCGGTACCGGATCTCGAGATCCCGTTCAAACGGCTCGATGTGAATATCGCTCGCCCGGTCTTTGACCGCCTGGAACAGCGTCGAGTTCACCAGCCGGATGATCGGCGCCTCGTCCGTTGCCTCTAAAAGATCCACCGGCTCCTGAAGCTCGCTGGCCAGGAGGTCCAGGCTTTCGGCACTCAAGTCTTCGATCACCTGCTGCGCCGTGTCCGAAACGCGGTCGTAGACCTGATTGATGCAGTGTAAAATCGCCTTGGCCGGAACCAGGACGGCTTGGACGTCGCGTCCCAGCAGCGCCCGGGCATCGTCCAGGGCGGCGAGGTGGAGCGGGTTGGCCGCAGCCATCATCACGCGGCCGTTTTCCTCACGGATCGGAAGGATCTCGTATCGCTTGGCAAACCCGATCGGGATTTTAGCGAGGAGCGCCGGATCCACCTGGGCCGGCAGGAGATCGGGGAGATAGGGAAGATGAAACTGAAGGCTCAGGGCCTCCAGCACCTCGCCCCCCTTTGCCGCGCGCATCCGGATCAGGATTTCGCCGAGCCGCCCTTCTTTTTCCTGCTGAAGGCTCAGGGCCTCGCGGATCTGCTCGGCCGAAACGGCAAACTTGTCCTGGAGGATTTGACCGATACGCTGCCACGGGCTGGACATGGATGAGACTACCTCATATCCTGTGGCAGGTTGATGCTGTTCAAGAATTGCTCACTCAGCGTCTGATTTCTAAATGCCCCTTCGGATATCGTCCGTTTCATGGCCTCGCCCTTTTGCCGTCGCAGCGCGTCCAGGTCCTGGCTGTCATGCACGATATGCGGCGTGAGAAAGATGAGGAGATTCGTCTTGCTAATCCGTTTCGACTGAAATTTAAACAACCATCCGATCAACGGAATGTCCCCCAGAAGCGGGATTTTTCGATCGACTTTACTCACATCATCCCGCATCAATCCGCCGATCACGACCGTCTGCTTGTCAGCCACGATGACCGTCGTCGTCGTTTCCCGCTTGTTGGTGGTCGGTCCGAGCTCAATCAGAACCGACTGCGGGGTCTCGGCCAGACTCGAGATCTCCTGACGGATATCCATCTTGACCCGATCCCCTTCCATAATTTCCGGGGTGAGTTCCAGTTGAACCCCGACGTTTTCCCGTGTCACGTTTCGCTGGGTGACCCCGCCCGTCGTCTGACCGGTGCTGCTTACAAAGGGCACGTTTTGACCGACCAGGAGCTTGGCCTTCTGGTTGTTCATCGTCAGGATCTGGGGCATGGACAGGACGTTGACGTCCGATGCGCTCTGCAACGCCTTCAAAAGCACCTTGACATTGACGGTGCTGACGCCGATATCGATACCCGAGAGGTCCGTCAGGCCCGCGATATCCTCGGGCGCCTGGTTAAATCCGCCGAAGGCCGTGACATCCTGATTGTCCGATTGGTAACCGGCAATCACCCCCAGCTCCGTTCCCAGCTCCTTGAGTTTATCCTGGCTGACCTCCATGATGACGGCTTCGACATAAACCTGGCGTCGCCGGACGTCCAGTTTCCCGATCACCTCTTTGAGCATTTCGTAATCGCGCGGGGAGGCCGTGATCAACAGGGCATTGGTCGCTTTATCCGGGATAATCTGGATCGGGCCCTCGAACTCTCCCGGCGACCGGATCACCGGACGGCCGGCTGCCGGCGGGCCGCCGGTCCGCGTCACCAGGCCGGCGAGCAGTTTCGCCGTCTCCTCGGCGCCGGCATTCTCAAGATAGTAAACATTAATATTCCGCTCCGGCGGGACATCCGATGCCGGAAGGATCTGAACCATATCGCCGGATGCGACGGCCGCAAACCCCTTGATGTCCAGAACGGATAGGAAAACCTGGTAGACCTTGTCCACGGAAATTTTGGTGGGTGAAAAGATCGTCACCTTGCCCCGCACGCGTTCATCAATAATAAAATTCTTGCCGATGATTTCGCTGATGAACTTCACAAAAACCGGCAGGTCGACGTTATTGAAATCGAGGGTGATCAGCCGTTCTCTGACCAGCTTGGGCAGCTCCGAAATCAGAGGAGGGAGCGGCTGGACCACGGGGGCTTCCGGCGGTTGAGCGACGACCGGTCGGACCGGAGTCATCAAAAAAAACAGGCCGACGAACAGCCCGAGAAGCAGCGGACGATTATCGAATCTCATAGGAGAACGACTCTTTTTGGTTGTTCCGCATCAGATCCATTGTGATACTGGATTCGTCCTTGAGCTGGTTGAAGACCTGCATGAAGGTCTGCGGATCCTTCACCTCGATTCCGTTGATGCGCTGGATCACATCGCCGTTTTTAAGCCCGATCCGCTCATAGAAACTGGCGGACGAGATTGAGACGACCCGAAAACCGTCGCTTTTTCCATCCGGGCTCAAGTTCGGCACCACGCGGGCTTTCGTCATAAGCTGCGGCAGATTTTCCAGTGCGGCCGTCACTTCCTGCTTATCCAGAACCCAGCTGTTCTGAGCTCCGGCCGGACGGGGCGCCGTTGTCGGAACCGGCATCGCGGTCGGAAGCGTCGCCGTCTGACCGGGGGCGCCTTCTTCCTCAACCGTCAAGGTCTCCCGGATATCCCCGCGTAGAAACGTGACCTCGTTTCGGGTCACCTCGATCAGCTTGGCATCCGTTCCGACGATATCCTCGATATGATAAAGACGCTGCTCCTTCGTCCCCAGATCCTCGATCACGGCCAGGGATTCCTCCGGCTCTCCCACGATCGTCCCGACCAAGCGGACGCGGAGCGGCGGGAGTTGAACCGGCGGGGGCGCCTCCTCCGGGCCGGCGATGGTCGCGGACGGTTTGATTCCGAAGATATTCCGGTCCACGATGGACGAGTAGATTTCGGCCATCGGTTTCACCTGCGCCTCGGTCGTAGCGACCCACTCCATCGCGGGCGAATGGGCCGGCAATTCCAATTGTCGGCCGATAAACAGACTCACCAGATCGGCCACAAAATAACTGAAGCCCAGCAGGAACAGGACATGGACGGTCCAAAGATATCGTTTCATGGTGAGTGCCTCCAAAGTGGGTATAATCTGTCATATTTCAAATGGTTTGTCAACAGACAATGCTCATCGCCGTTGACTCTCCACCCTGCGTGTGATATAACCCAACCACCTTGATAAGGAGCGCTTCGTGTCATCCCGTTCCTGGCTGGGCCTGCGGGTCATCCGGATACTTCTTTTTGTGTTGGGTGCCGCCGCCTCGTACCGCATTCATTATGGGTGCTCCCCCTTTTACGGCGAGGAAACCCTCCGGCGGCGGCGCTCCCGGCTCCATCAAAAGAAGGCCGACCGGCTTCTCCGTCTGGCGATCGAACTCAAGGGAATCCTGATCAAACTGGGACAGTTCCTGAGCGCCCGCGTGGATCTCCTGCCGGAGGAGTACACCCGGATCCTGGCCCAGCTTCAAGATGCCGTCCCCCCGGCCGACTTCACCCTCATCAAGCAACGCCTTCGGGACGACCTGGGGAAAAATCCTGAAGAGGTATTCTCCGTCTTTAACGAAACACCGATCGCGGCCGCCTCGCTCGGGCAGGTCCATGAGGCTGTCCTCAAAGACGGCCGACGGGTCGCGGTCAAGATTCAGTATCCCGGCATCCGGAGAATCGTCGAGGCCGATCTTCGCGCGGCCCGGTGGGCCTCCTGGTTTCTGCAGCGGTTCCTCCGCCGGATCCGCTTCGACATCCTCTACCAGGAATTCTCCCGCATCCTCCATCAGGAGCTGGACTATATTCAGGAAGCGCGAAACGCCGAGCGATTTTATCAGAACTTCGACGGGGACGACCGGATCGTCGTCCCAAAAGTAATATGGGACTACACCACGCCGCATGTCCTGACGCTGGAATTTGTGGAGGGAATCAAGATCACCGAGTTTGAAACGATCCGGGCCGCCGGCGTGGAGCTCCCGGCACTGGCGCGGCTGCTGATGGAGTCCTACATGAAGCAGCTCTTCGCCCATCGGTTTCTTCACGGCGACCCGCATCCCGGCAACCTGTTTGTCCGGCCCGGCCGGACTCCCGAGGCCGGACCGATCCTGGTCTTCGTCGATTTCGGCCTGATGCAGCCCCTGACCCCCGCCGTACGGGAGGGCATCAAGACCACCGTGGGCGGCATCATGGATCGGGATATCCCCCGGATCGCCCAAGGCCTGTTCGACCTCGGCTTCATCGACCGCACCGGCGACCGCCGGGCGATCGAACAAATCGCGGCCTTCTTCATCGAGAAATACCGCGACATCTCGCCCAAGTCCTTCCGCGAAATCGGGATCGGCGACATCGCCCACGACCTGCAGCAGATCTTCAGCCTTTCCTCGGCCATTCAGATCCCCAATAACTTCATCCTGATCTGGCGGACGCTGGGGATGCTCAACGGAATCAACTCCAGGCTCGATCCGAATCTGAACATCATCGAGCTGGCCAAACTCTACGCCGTTCCGTTCATCCGATCGGAAGAGGGCTGGTTCGACCGGCTCTGGAAGACGGGACAAGGGGTGGGCGGGTCTCTGCTGGCGCTGCCCAAGGCGCTGGAGACCTTTCTGGTCATGGCCAATCGAGGTGAGTTCCAAACCAAGATGTCATCGGAGGATGTCACCGGCGCTTTGTTGAGGCTGTACCGGTTGGTCTATCGCACGATCCTGGGCGCTTTCTTCCTGGCCTTGCTGGTCATCGCCCGATATTTTGAGCATCGAGGGGATGGGCTCGAAAGCCGGACGGCGGCCGCCGCCGCAATGGTCATGGGCATCCTACTGGGATGGTCATTGCTGAACGATCGCCGATGAGCCGGACCTGTTGTGCCTTTATTAAAGGACGGCTCTTCACGCGTGCGCTCGGCCACGGCCCGCGCGCTGGGGATGGCTGCGGGATCGGACGTCCTGCCCGCGCTGGCAGAACGGTTGCAGGATGACGAGTTGCCGGTGCGCTGCTACGCCGCCGGCGCCCTATTACGGATTATGGATGAACATCATCGGAGGATGGAAACAGATGAAAACGTTCTTTAAATTAATCGCCGTCGTTCTTGTGCTGGCCGCCGTGTTCGGCGCCGGAACTCTGATGGATTCGTTACGAATGGAAAAGCTGGACCGGATGCTGGCCGCGGCCAAGTCCGAAATGACGACGAAAGTGTCCGGGCTGGAAGGCGAGATTCGCTCGTTGCGATTCCGAATGCAACTCACCGCGGCGCGCGACCGCCTGGCCGCGGCCGAGAACAACATTAAGGAACGGAATTTTGGAACGGCCGAGAAGGAACTGGAATCGGCCAAGGAGAAACTTCACGCGGCCGCCAAAATGACTTCGGAAGAGACCGGAGAAACACTGACCGGGCTGGAAGGATCGATCGATGGCGTGATCAACGTCGTACGCCGATCCGACCCGCGGGCCAAGGTCACGCTGGACGCGGTGAAGACCGGCCTGGACCAATTGATTGAAAAATCATGAGCCCGTCTTAAACTAACCGGTCTTGGCCTCTTTGCCGGCGGAGGGGGCTGCCGGCTTTTCCGCGGCAGGTTTTGCTTCCGGTTTTGTTTTCTTTTCGGCTTTCTCAGCCTTGGCCCTGGTCCCGCGCTGCATGAAGTCCGCAAGGGCCCGGCGGCGGCGCTGAAGGCGTTTTAACTGTTTTCGGAACGTTCGCAATTCAAGCGAGCCCTCCGTGCCCAAATCCTTCTGTTGTTTTTCGGACAGCGTTTTCTTAAGACGTTTTATTTTTTCTTCCAATATTGCCCCGTCGGCCATAGCCACTCTCCTTCCGGTACGTTAGATGACCCTTTAAAAATCTAATCCACTCCATCACAGACCCACCCGGCCCGTTTAAGGATCTTTCCGTACTACAAAAGTGTCGAGGTTATCCTCACGGGACAACCGGTCGGCTAGTTGAAACGCAAGGCGCTTCCGACCGAGAAGCCCCACGCTGACACGGTAGATCGTATTTTGATTGGTCCGCAGCGTCGTCAGATAAACGTCGGCGTATTTATTTCTCAAACGTTCCGCGAGGCGTTTCGCGTTCTCCTCGATCTCAAACGCGCCCGCCTGCACGGTAAATCGCCCCGAGGCCCTGTTCGTCTTCGAAAGAGCGACCACCTCGATGGCCACGGGGGCCGTTCCGGCCGCGGTCATTTCCAGTTTTTCAGCCGCGCCGTAGGAAAGATCCAGAATGCGCCCACGGACAAAGGGCCCGCGGTCGTTGACCTTGACCGTGACCGACCGTCCGTTCTCGCGGTGCGTGACCTTGACGATCGTCCCCAGCGGCATCAGGCGGTGTGCCGCCGTCAGACCGTACATGTCGTAGATCTCGCCGTTCGCGGTCTGCCGCCCGTGAAACGGTTTTCCGTACCAGGAGGACACGCCGGTCTCCCGATACCGGACCGGATAGTCGCCTCCCGGTCTCGGCGCCGACGCGCAGGAGACCGTTGCGATCGCCAGGAAGAGTCCGAGAAGCCATCGGGATGGATTCAACACCCGACCCATGCCCGAATCTTGACAACCCGGACCTTGCAGGAAGGACACGATGTTGTCTTCGCCCATCCGGCCATCCGCGACGCCTCCCCTGTTATGGGTTTAAATTCCGGCTTTCGGAAGCCCACAAACCCCGTTGATGGGCCAGGGCCTCGGCCTGGAGTTTCATGAATAAATCCGCATACCGAAGGTTCGGCGGATGGAGACGAACCACCACATAACCGGATGTAATCAACTCGGCGTTCACCAGATGATCGTTTACGAAAACATAAGCGAGAAGGCGATGATAGCGATCCCGCGTTTCCCGATCCATCTCCAGCCGTACCCTGCGGCCCTCAACCCAACGGCGGTTCAGCTCATAGGCCTCGGCCGCAAACGGCTCGGCCTTTTCAACCCATCGGCCGCGAACCTTTCGCCGCATCTCGGGAGCGTCAATTCCCAGATAGCGGACCCTTTCACCGTTGGACAGTTCGACCGTGTCCCCGTCAATCACCCGTTGCACCGCAACCGGCTTTCCAAGGTCTAAAGCCTCGGAGGCGGTTTGGGACGGCGCCTTCGATCCGGATAACACACCGGAGAAAATCAGAACCGTTCCCAGCAAGACAGCCGGAATGGACCGCCGCCGGAAGCCAGGGGCCGATCTTAAGTCTGTTTTTTCCCTGGGACCGCCTGTTTCTTGATCCATTGACCGATCGCCCGTATCTTCTGATCATCGATATTCAGGAATCGGACGCCGATTCCTTCCGAACCGGCCCCCTCCGACGCATAGGGCCGTGTCCAGGCTACTTCTCCGGTGCAACTGACCTTGGTCTTTTTATCCGGGAGAATGAATTCGACCGGAAACCGCTCGCCGGCATGGACGGAACGTCCGGCAGACATCAAGAAACCGCCCATGCTGATATCCCGCATCTGACCGATGAACACCTCGTCGTATTGTTTCCATTTCACTTCCAAGACAAACAACGGCACGCGGAGCCATCGGCGTCTTTCGATAAACGCTTGAAGACCGTCTTTGCGGGTTGAAGACGACTTTGCTCCTGTTGTTTTTGTTTTCAACCGCAACCCCACGGATGGCGACCCAGTGTTTAAGAAACCGTACCCGTGCGCTTCGCCGCTATCAATCCTCGGAAAACGATAAAAGGGCGATGCTGCGCGCCCGCTTGATCGCCTGGCCGACGTCCCGCTGGTGCGATGCGCAATTTCCGGAGATCCGCCGCGGAACGATCTTGCCCCGTTCCGTCACGAAATTCCGCAGCAACCCGGTGTCTTTGTAATCAATATGCTTGATCTTATCGGTGCAAAAGCGGCAATTTTTCTTCCGCTGTGTAAACCGGCCTTTTTCTACCTGCGTCTCTTTCATATGACCCCCACCTGTTCGTCATTCGATCGTTTTTATTTTCCGTTCAAAACGGCACATCGCTGTCCGCTCCGCCTGCGGCTGGGTCCAGATCATCCGGCGCGGATTCCGCCTTTCCGGAGGGAGCGGCCGCCTCCCCGCGCTTGGGCATGAAGCGGACCGCTTGAGCGACCACTTCATGCTTGCTGCGTTTCTGACCGTCTTCGGTTTCCCATCGGCGTTCCTGCAGCCGTCCGTCCACAATCACGCTCTGCCCCTTGTTCAGATACTGGCCGCAGTTCTCAGCTTGTTTTCCAAAAACCACGACGTCGATGTAACAGACCTCTTCCTTGAGATCCTCTCCCTGCTTGTATTTGTGGTTGACCGCCAGACGGAAGTTGGCCACCGGCGTGCCGCTGGGCGTGTACCGGATCTCGGGGTCTTTGGTGAGATTGCCGATCAGGATGACTTTGTTATAACTGACCATCTTGGTTAATCCGTTCTCTTTCCGGAATCGTATCGGGGACGGTCTTCCCGGTCATGTCCAAACCGGCCGCGGGAAGGTCGTCCTTCTTCAGCCGAGGGCATGACAAGCGGGCCCGGATCGCCCTTGGACGGTTTGACCGTCAGAAACTTGATGATTCCGTCTTCCATGCGGTAGGTATGCTCCAGATCGTTGACCACTTTTCCATCGCCATTAAAACGGAAAATGACATAGGTCCCTTTCTTTTCCCTTTCCACTTCGTACGCCAGTTTCCGCTTTCCCCAGTTTTCGGCCTGGAGAACGGCGCCGCCGCTTTTCCCGATGACCGCTTTCATCTTCTCGACCACTTTTGTGACTTCCTCATCGGTCAAGTTGGGGCGGATAATAAAGATGGTTTCATACATCTGCATAAACGTCACTCCCTCCTGGATATCAAGCCCTCCCTCGCTCTCATGCGTTGAGAGCGAGGGGGTATCTGTCCGACAATGTGTTACTCTTGTAACACAACTTTCTTGTTGAAATCAACTACTCAAACAGACCGGTCAACCTAAACTTGGAACCTGAAATACAGGACGTCCCCGTCCCGGACAATATAATCACGCCCTTCAACCCGGAGGAGTCCTCGTTCGCGAACCGCGGCCGCGCTTCCGCATGGGATCAAATCGGAATAGGACATCACCTCGGCGCGGATGAATCCCTTTTCCATATCGCTGTGAATTCTCCCGGCCGCAAGCGGCGCCTTTGTCTCTTTCGGAACCGTCCAGGCCCTCGACTCCGGCTCGCCGGCCGTGAAAAAAGTGATCAGCCCCAGCAGCTCATATCCCGCCCGTATCAGTCGGTCCAGTCCGGATTCGGCCAGCCCCAGTTCCTTCAAAAAGACGGCGCGATCTGCTTTCGGTAGTGCGATCAGCTCTTCTTCAACCTTGCCGCTCACCACGATCACCCCGGCCCCTTCGCGTTGCGCGATCTC
Organism: Nitrospiria bacterium; assembly: GCA_919901335.1. Taxonomy (GTDB): domain Bacteria; phylum Nitrospirota; class Nitrospiria; order JACQBZ01; family JACQBZ01; genus JACQFA01. The sequence goes on from CAKKOZ010000116.1 coordinate 20,952, forward strand.
CCGAACCCGCTGGACATGGGACGGTTCTTTCAACAGATCGGCTTCGGCGACATTGGCCACATAGACCACCGGCTTGTCGGTGAGCAGATGCAACTCGTGCAGCCACCGCATCTCGTCCGGCGTATAGGATTTTCCACGAATCGGCTCGCCCTTGGCCAGCAGGGCATGGAGCCGCTGGGTAAAGGCCTGCTCGGCCGCGGCCTTGGCATCGCCCGACCTCACCTTTTTCTCAGCCGCCTGAAGCCGCCGTTCGACCGTTTCCAGATCGGCCAGGATCAATTCGGTCTCGATAATCTCGATATCCCGTGCCGGGTCCACCGATCCCGAGACATGCACGACGTCCGGATCTTCAAAACAGCGGACGATATGGACGATCGCATCGACCTCCCGGATGTGGCTTAGAAATTTGTTCCCCAACCCTTCGCCCTGGCTGGCCCCTTTGACCAGTCCGGCGATGTCGACGAACTCCACCATCGTCGGGACGACCTTCTTGGACTTGAACATCTCGGCCAGCCGCCGCAGCCGCTCGTCCGGAACCTCAACCACCCCGACGTTCGGCTCGATCGTGCAAAAGGGGTAATTGGCCACGGCCGCGCCGGCCGCCGTCAAGGCGTTAAAGAGGGTTGACTTGCCCACATTGGGAAGTCCGACGATTCCGCAGTTGAATCCCATGACGTATACCGGTCAAACCAGCAGCGGGATGATCAGAAGGGCGACGATATTGATGATCTTGATCATCGGATTGATCGCCGGACCGGCGGTGTCCTTATATGGATCGCCGACGGTATCGCCCGTCACGGCCGCCTTGTGGGCCTCGCTTCCTTTCCCCCCGTAGTTTCCTTCCTCGATATATTTTTTGGCATTGTCCCAGGCGCCCCCGCCGCTGGTCATCGAGATCGCCACGAACAGGCCGGTGACGATGCTTCCCACCAGCATGCCGCCCAGCGCTTTGGGCCCCAGAATCAGTCCGACCGCAATCGGCGAGAGAACCGGAATCAGCCCGGGGATCATCATCTCCCGTATGGCCGCCCGGGTCACGATGTCCACGGCACGGCCGTAGTCCGGACGGCCGGTTCCCTGCATAATGCCTGGGATCTCGCGGAACTGGCGGCGGACCTCTTCCACGATCATCCCGGCAGCCTTGCCCACGGCCTCCATGCTCAATGCGGAGAAGAGATAGGGCAGCAGGCCGCCGATGAAGAGGCCGACCAGGACGTAGGGATCGCTTAAGGTGTAGACCAGTTTGATCCTGAGAAGGTTGTTGAGTTCCTGGGTGTACGACGCGAACAGAACAATCGCGGCCAGGCCGGCCGACCCGATCGCATATCCCTTCGTCACGGCCTTGGTCGTGTTGCCGACGGCATCCAGCGGATCGGTCACGGCGCGGACGCTTTTGTCCAGACCCGCCATCTCGGCGATTCCGCCCGCGTTGTCCGTGATGGGTCCGTAGGCATCCAACGCCACCACCATGCCGGTCATCGAAAGCATCGAGACGGCCGCCACGGCCACACCGTAAAGACCGGCGAGATGAAATGAGACCAAAACGCCTGCGCCGATCACCAGCACCGGCAGCGCTGTCGCCTTCATGCTCACGGCCAGGCCGGCGATGATGTTCGTTCCGTGACCGGTGGTGGAGGCCTTTGCAATACTCCTGACCGGTCCGAAGGAGGTCGAGGTATAGTATTCCGTGATCATCACCAGGGCTGCCGTGACCCCCAGGCCGACCAGCACCGTACCGTAGATCCGGCTTGGATCAACCGTCGCCAGGTCCTGGAAAATCCAGGCAGTCATGGGGTAGAGCGCGATCGCCGCGAGGGACCCGGAAACAGCCAGACCTTTGTACAGCGCGCCCATGATATACCCCTTGGCGCCGATGCGGGCGAAGAAGGTCCCGATAATCGAGGTGATGATCGATATCCCGCCCACGACCAGCGGGTAAGCCAGGACCTGCGGGGCATCGCTGAACACCAGAAGGCCCAGAAGCATGGTCGAAATAATCGTGACGGCGTACGTCTCGAAGAGATCGGCCGCCATGCCGGCGCAGTCCCCGACGTTGTCCCCGACGTTGTCCGCGATCACGGCCGGGTTGCGCGGATCGTCCTCCGGAATCCCGGCCTCCACTTTGCCCACAAGATCGGCCCCGACATCGGCCGCCTTGGTGAAGATTCCACCGCCCAGACGAGCGAAGATGCTGATGAGGCTCCCCCCAAATCCCAGGCCGACCAGCGGCGTAATATTCACCTTCTCACCGCTCGGTGTCAGTGCCACCAAGATACCATAATATCCGGCAACCGATAGAAGACCCAGGCCGACCACGAGAAGGCCGGTGACGGATCCGCCCCGGAAGGCCACGTTAAAAGCCGCGGACAGTCCCCGCTTCGCCGCTTCGGCCGTCCGCACGTTGGCCTTGACCGAGATGTTCATCCCGATATAACCGGCCGCGGCCGAAGAGACGGCCCCGATCAGAAATCCGACGGCCGTCTTCGCTCCCAGCGTCGCCCATAAAATGATCAACAGCACCAGACCCACCCCCGCAATCGTGGTATACTGGCGATTCAAAAAAGCCCTGGCCCCTTCCTGAATGGCCTTTGCAATTTCCTGCATCCGCGCCGTGCCGGCCGGAAGAGCCAGAACCCATCGGGCTGCCACGGCGCCGTAAATCACCGCGGCCGCCCCGCAAACCACGGCAAATAAAATCGAACCGCTCAGAAGATCCATTCTCGATGCCTCCTTATCATGGGCCGGGGAGTGCGGGGGACAGATTTAAAATCCGCCTCCCGATGGGTGCCTACGAATGAAACCGGTTCATGGTCGCCCCCGGCCCTTCTTTGATAAAACAGTCCAGTGCCGTAACGGATCGTTTAATCATTTCCTGGATGACGGACCGTTCTTCAGGAAGAAAAACCGACAGGACGTATTTGTCCGCGGCCTGATGAGCCGGCGGCCGGCCGATCCCTACCCGGAGACGGTAGAACTGGTGGGTCTGGAGTGATGCGATAATGGATTGAACCCCGCGATGACCGCCATGCCCCCCTTTGGATTTGAGCCGAAGGCGTCCAAGATCGAGATCCAGGTCGTCGTGAACCACAAGCAGATCGGATGGATCGGCTCCGGTTTCTCGAAGCAATTCCAGAGTCGCCGGCCCGCTTCGGTTCATATAGGTCTGCGGCTTTGCCAGAATCAGCCGTTCGTCGTTCCGATTTCGATCCTGGGCCGTGCCGAAAGCGGTGAGAATCCGCGGCGGGGACGATTTCCGGAAAGAAACAGCCAGGGACTTCGCATAAGCGTCCAGGACCATAAAACCGACGTTGTGACGGCTGCGCGCGTAGTCTGCCCCGGGGTTCCCAAGCCCTACAAGGATCTTCAATATTAACCTTTCGCTCCGGACGCCTTCTTTGCTTCCTTCTTCTCTTCCTTGCCGCCGGGTTTCGCAGTCTTCACCTCGCCTTTGGCCTCCGTCTTTTCACCCGGTTTTCCAGCGGCCCCGGCTTCCGCCGCCCCCGCTTCTCCCTCTTCCTCTTTCTTCTTCCCGATCACTTCAGGTTCTTTTGTCTCGGCCGGGGTTCCGGCCAGAATCTCTTCCAGCTTGGCCTCGGACAACGGGGCCGCCACCGACACGATCGCCAGGTCCTTGTCTTCCAAGATCCGGATCCCCTGCTGAACCGGCAGATCCCTCACATGGATTGACTCCCCGATCTTCAAATGCGCCGCGTCCAGATCCAGATGGTCCGGAATCATGGAAGGGAGACACTCGATCTCGACTTCGCGGAGGTTGTGCTGCAGCACGCCGCCTTCCTTGACCCCCTCCGGCATGTCCCCCGTGACCTTAATGGGAACCCTCAGCCGGATCGCCTTGGCCATGTTGATCTCGAACAGATCCGCATGCAGGATGCCGCCGGTAATGGGATCCTTTTGAAAATCGCGGAGGATCGCCGTCCGCGTCTCAACGGATTCCCCTCCTTTGATCTTCAGATTGATCAGTGCGTTTTCCCCCGACTCCGACTTTAAAAGTTTGATCAGATCCGCGGGATGGATGCTCAACAGGCTCGACCTTCCTTCCCCGTACAGCACGGCCGGAATCCGGCCGGCCCGGCGAAGCGTGCGGGCCACTCCCTTTCCGCTTTTCTGACGCTGCTCCGCGTCCAAATCCATACGCTGCATGTCTGGCTCCTTTTAATTAAATTGAACGGTTATACAAACAATGAACTGACCGATTCTTCATTATGAATCCGACGAATCGCCTCTCCCAAGAGCGGGGCGACGGACAGGACCTTGATCTTTTTGCAAACCTGATCCTTGCCGGCCATGGGAATGGTGTTGGTGACGATCACCTGGTCGAGGACCGAGTCGTTGAGACGCTGCAAGGCCGGACCGGATAGAACGGCATGCGTGCTGCCGGCCAGAACCCGACGGGCCCCTTTGTCGGCGCAGGCCTGGGCGCCCTGCGCGATCGTCCCGGCGGTATCAATCATGTCGTCCAGGAGAAGCACATCGCGGTTGTCCACCTCTCCGATGATGTTCATGATCTTGGCCTGATTCGGCCCCTCGCGGCGCTTGTCAATAATTGCCAGGTTTGCATTGAGCCGTTTTGCAAAGGCGCGCGCCCGTTCCACGCCGCCGGCATCCGGAGAAACGACCACCAGGTCCTTCAAGTCCATGGAGCGCAGATGGTCCAAAATCACCGGCGTCGCATAGAGATGGTCTACCGGGATATTAAAGAAGCCCTGGATCTGTCCGGCGTGCAGATCCATGGTCAAAACCTTATCAGCCCCGGCCGTGGTGATCAGGTCCGCGACCAGTTTCGCCGTCACCGGCACCCGAGGCTGGTCCTTGCGGTCCTGCCGGGCGTAGCCGTAGTAGGGAATGACGGCCGTAATCCGACGGGCGGAAGACCGTTTGAGCGCGTCAATCATGATGAGGAGTTCCATGATGTTCTTGTTGACCGGGTCCGAGCAGGATTGAACCACAAACACATCCATTCCGCGCACGTTCTCCTCAATCCGGACCAGGATCTCCCCGTCGCTGAAGGCCGAAACGGTCGTCGCGCCCAGGGTGACCCCGAGGTGATCGCAGATCTCCTTGGCCAGTGGAATATTGGAATTGCCCGAAATCAGCTTAAGCTCGTTTAACACTCAACTCTCCGTTCTTCCGTTCCATGGGGTATGGCGCCCGGACGGCCGAGACCCCTCGTGTTGAGGTAAATTGGTTCGGAGGTAGGGACTCGAACCCCAATTCGCAGCTCCAAAGGCTGCTGTCCTACCGTTGGACGACCTCCGAATATCCCGTTTGTCGGTTCAGCAGCCGTGCCACCCGGATCGTCCAGTTCCCGTGCCGGTCCAGCCGCCCGAACGCTTTGTCCCGCCGGAGGATCGCCGCGGCGGAACGCGCCGACGAACCATCCCGAAACAGTCCGAAAACGGTCGGCCCGCTGCCGGACATCAAGACCCCCTTCGCTCCCAAGGCACAGAGGCGCTCCTTGATGGTCTCAATGACCGGATATCGTCTGATCGTGATCACTTCCAAGTCATTGTGGAGGGAGAATGATCGTTTCGTCAGCGGGAAGGCCTTGCTTTTACCGGACAGGATTTTAAGACGTTTCCGATCCAAAGTCAACCCTATTTTTTTAAGGAATGTTTTCCGGGGCGCCACGCCTGCCGGCAGGCGGGCGGGCGCTCCGGACCGGAGGCGGTCCAGCTCGGAATAGACCCAGACGGTCGAAACCTCAAAGCCGGGATTCACCAGCACCGCCCAGAGGTTTTTTCCCAAACGGGTCGGGTAAACCTCGTTGCCGATACCGGCCACCCAGGCGGTCGGCCCTCCAAAAAAAAACGGCAGATCGCTGCCGAGGGTCTGCCCCAGTGCCGCAAGTTCCGTCCGGGGCGGGGTCATTTGGAACAGGCGGCAAAGGCCGTGAAGCGTGGCGGCCGCGTCGCTGCTTCCGCCGCCCAGCCCGGCGCCGATCGGGATCTTCTTGTCCAGCTCGATTCGCAGGCCGGTCTCGACCCCGTACCGTTGCATAAAGACCCGGGCCGCACGCACGATCAGGTTGTCCTCTCCGAGCGGAAGGTTTCGATTCTGCGTCACGATCCGAATTCCATCGCGTGTCGGCCGCCGCGTCAGGACCAGCCGGTCATGAAGATTCACCATCTGCATCAGAGAAAAGATCCGATGGGATCCGGTCGGTTGACGATCCAAGACATACAGCAGCAGATTGATCTTGGCGGGCGCCCGGACGGTGACGGTCTGTCGTGAACGCATAGGAGGATCTCAATCCAATTAAAAATCCGTGGAACGTGTGTGTAACCTTTCCTTGAGTGACGGTTAAGGCTTGTCCGGGCCGTCATCCGGCTCCACGTCAGGATCGTCGTCCGGAGGAGAACCCGGCTCGCGATGCTTCCGGATGCCGTGCTTCTCCAGGCGGTAGCGGAACGACCGCATGTTCAGCCGGAGGAGCCGGGCGGCATCCCGCTTGACCCCGTTGGTTCGCTCGAGGGCCTTTAGGAGAAATGATTTTTCCAGATCACCGATCACCTGATCCAGGTCCAGTCCTTCGGCCGGAATGGGAAAAGACACCGACTCTTTCAAGGCCATCGGCTTCTGAAGACATTCCGTCACGTCTTTCAGCTCAATGGTATCGCCGGTCGTCAAGGCCACGACGCGTTCAAGCACATTCTCAAGTTCACGCACATTGCCGCGCCATGGATGGGCCTGCAGGGTTTTCATGGCCTCGGGCGTGACCGTCCGGATCTTTTTGTTCAACCCTTGATTCATGATCGCCAGAAAATGTCTCACGAGAGACGGAATATCCTCCACCCGCTCCCGGAGCGGCGGCAGATGGATCGGGATCACGTCCAGACGATAATACAGATCCTCGCGAAACGTCCCCTCCGCGACCGCCTTTTCAAGGTCTTTATTCGTCGCCGCAATGATCCGGACATCCACGCGGATATTTTGCGTCCCGCCGATCCGACGGAACTCCTTGTCTTCCAGAACCCGCAACAGCTTGGCCTGAATACCCGGCGGGGTGTCGCCGATCTCGTCCAGAAAGATCGTCCCCTCATGGGCCGTCTCAAAGAGACCCGGCTTGTTCACGTGCGCGCCGGTGAACGACCCTTTCATATGGCCGAACAACTCGCTTTCAAGAAGCGGCTCGGGAAGCGCACTGCAGTTGACGGTCACGAAAGGTTTTTCCTTCCGCCGGCTGTCGGAATGAATGGCCTGTGCGATGAGCTCCTTTCCGGTCCCGCTCTCGCCTAAGATCAGGACATTGCTCTGGGTATCCGCGACCTTTTTCACCACCTGCATCACATTCTGCATCGGCCCGCTTCGGCCGATAATATCCTCCAGCGTCGCGGCCCCCTTAACCTTCTTTCTCAGGAGCCGGTTTTCAGCCCGGAGTCGTTTTTTCTCCAGGGCGTTTCGGATGATCAGCTTGACCTCTTCGATCTGAAACGGCTTGGTCAGATAATCGTAGGCCCCTTCCTTCATGGCCTCGATGGCCGTCTCGGTCGAAGCGAAGGCCGTGATCATCAGAACAAGGGTATCGGGCGACGCCTCCTTCACCGTCTTCAGCACCTGCAGACCGCCGATCTTCGGCATCTTCACATCGGTCAAGACCAGATCAAACATCTCTTTTCGGATCAACCGGCCGGCCGCCTCTCCGTCTTCGGCGGTCGTCACGGAATAGCCTTCTTTCTTGAGCATGATGCTCAGGAAATCCCGCATGCTCTTCTCGTCATCAACGACTAAGATTTTCTCCACGTTACTCCCCCGCCGGCAGCATCAGGGTTATTCGGGTCCCCTGGCCTGGCCGGCTTTCCACATGCATGCGGCCCCGGTGCGTTTCAATCACCCGGTGCACGATCGACAGACCGAGTCCCGAACCCCGATCCTTGGTCGTGAAAAACGGATAGAAAATTTTAGGAATATTCTCTTTTTGAATCCCGATTCCATTGTCCGAAAACGTCACTTCGATCCAGGGCGTTCCGAGACGGTCTTGACTCGAGTTCACCGTCACGGGCCGGGTCGCAACGAGGAGCCGCCCCCCCTGCGGCATCGCCTGACAGGCATTGATGGACAGGTTCCAAAAAACCTGCCGGATCTGGTCCGGGTCCATCACCCCCCACACTTCCCCCGGGGCCAACTCCGCCCGGATCTCGATCGTGTCCCGGTACTCCTGGCTGTTTTGAAGAAGGCTCAAGCTCTCCCCAACCAGTTGGTTGATGTCCCACCGTTTTTTATTCAACGGGGCCGGCCGGGCGTACATCAGGAAGGCCGTGATGATGCCGTTCAATCGCTCGGTCTCCTTCAAGGCGATCTCCATCAACCGGCGGGACTCCTCATCTTCAAGGCGAACGTCTTTGCTCAGCACCTGCAGCGACCCGCTCAGCGACGCCAGCGGATTTCGGATCTCATGCGCCATGCCGGCGGCCATCTCACCAATGGTCGCCAGCCTTTTTTTGTGTTCAATCTCGCTCTCCATCTCCCGGATTCGGGTCAGGTCCTGAAAGATCCAGACCCCGCCCATCTGCCGGCCCTCTTCATTCTTGAGCGGAGAAACCGTCATCCCAAAAACCAGGCGAATCCCGTTCTTCCGGTAGCAGTCCCGGTCAAAGCGAATCGGCTCGGTTAACGGTTTTTCATCGCTGATCAGCCGTTTCAGATCGGCCGCGTCGAAAATTTCCCACCAGGGTTTCCCTTTCACCTCCCCCAATCGGAACCCCATGATCTCTTCGGCGGCCCGGTTGAAAGAGGTAATCTCCCCGTTCGGGCCGGTCGTCATCAGGCCGGTGCTCATGCTCTGCACGACATGCTCGTGAAACGCCTTCAATTCGGCCAGCCCCGTCGCCTTTTCTTTCAAGCGCTCCCGGGTAAAACTCAGTTTTTCGGCCAGCCCCCCGCTCAGATAAGCCACGGTAAGGTACGCAACGATGTTTAGAAAAAGCAGGTAGAGGGTTTCTCGAGTCGAGTAGGGGCTCGCCTCCATCCCGGGCAGAAGCCGGAAATACTGGAGATCCACCAGGATCCCGAAGAGAATACTGGCCAGGGATGCGGTCCGGCTGCCGCCCTTACGACCCAGGATGATGCTGGCCGCGATGGCGGTGATCATATAGAACGGCGAGAAAGGGCTTTCAATGCCGCCCGTGAGATAAACCAGAACCGTCTCAAAAACCAAATCCAGGCAGATCTGGACATACGCAAGAAGCGCAATCCGTTTCAGCCGATTCAGGAGCAGGCTGTAGACAATGGTGAGACAGTAGGTCGAGGCGATCAGGTAGGAGAAGGAGGTGGTCGTCTTACCGATATGCCCGTAACCGACCTGCAGAACGATCGAGGCGCCCAGCAAAACCGTGACGATCACGACGCGCAGAGCCATCAGCCACTTGAGCTTGGCCCGCATTTCTTCTTGCTGGATTCGTTGAAGCTCCATCGCTCAAAGCGCTACCCGACGGTTCCGGCCATCTTGAAGATCGGCAGGTACATGGCCACCACGATGAAGCCGATGATCGCGCCCAGGAAGACCATCATCAGCGGTTCCAGAAGAGACGTCAAGGCTGCGACGGCCGCATCCACTTCTTCTTCATAAAAGTCGGCGATCTTTCCCAGCATCGCATCGAGCGCGCCCGTCGTCTCGCCCACGGCGATCATCTGGACCACCATGGGAGGAAAAACCTTGGTCTGTCCCAGCGGCTCGGAAACCGTCCTGCCTTCGCTGATGCTCTGCCGGGCGACCATGATCGCCTCTTCGATGACCTTGTTCCCCGCGGTTTTGGCCGTAATGGCCAGACCCTCCAGAATGGGAACACCGCTGCTGATCAACGTGCCGAGGGTCCGGGTAAATTTGGCCACGGCCGCCTTGCGAACCAGATCGCCCATCACGGGCAGCATCAGCGCCGTGCGATCCATGAGCTTTCGGCCCGTCGGTGTTTTGTAAAAACGTTTCAAACCGATCCAGCCCAGCACGGCTCCCACGGCCATATACGGCGCGTATTTCTTCGAGAAGTCGCTGGCATTAATCACGATCTGCGTCGGGCCGGGAAGCGTCCCGCCAAAATCGGAAAACATCTTGGCGAAGACCGGAATCACAAAAACCATCAGGATCCCCACGATGATCACGGCCACCGCCATGATCGTGAGCGGGTAAACCATCGCCGACTTGATCTGCTTCTTCAACTTCGCCGCTTTCTCGATGTGCTTGGCGAGCCGGTTGAGGATGGTGTCCAGAATACCGCCGGCCTCGCCCGCCGCCACCATGTTCACATACAGATCGTCAAACGCCTTGGGATGTTTCCTTAGGGCATCGGCATAGGTGGAACCCGACTCGACTTCCTGCCGCACCTCACCTACCGTCTTGGCCAGGAACTTGTTCTCCGTCTGAGCCGAGAGGATCTGGAGGCATTGGACCAGCGGTAAACCGGCATCAATCATCGTGGCAAACTGCCGGGTAAACACCACGATGTCTTTATCGGTGACGGATCCGCCGCCGAAACTGATGTTAAGATTAAAACCGCCCGCCTTTGGCTGAATCGAGGTAACCAGGATATTCTGCTTGCGAAGCAGCCCGATCCCTTCCTCGCGGCTCTTCGCCGCAATCTCGCCCTTCTGAAGGGTGCCTTGTCTCGTCTTTCCTGTCCATGCAAACGTCGCCATTGATTTACCGTGCCGCCCGTTGTTCTCTGCCCGGCTGAGGAACCGCTCCGCTCCGACCCAACATCGTCATCAGCTCTTCCACGTTGCTGCTCCGGCTAATGGTATCGTCATAGGTGATCAGACGCCGTTGATAGAGGTCGAATAACGACTGGTTCATCGTCTGCATGCCGTACTTCGACTGACCGGTCTGCATCGTGGAATAGATCTGATGGACCTTGTCTTCCCGGATCAGATTGCGGATGGCGGGGTTAGGCACCATAATCTCCAACGCCAGCGCCCGCCCCTGCCCGCTCGCCTTGGCGATGAGTTGCTGGGACATGACGCCTTCCAGAACAAACGACAACTGGGCCCGCACCTGGGACTGCTGGAAAGGAGGAAAAACATCAATGATCCGGTTGATCGTCTGGGCGCAGGAGTTGGTGTGGAGCGTCGCCAGTGTGAGATGGCCGGTCTCGGCGATCGTCAGCGCGGCCTCAATCGTCTCCAGGTCCCGCAACTCGCCGATCAGCACCACATCGGGATCCTGCCGGAGAATATATTTGAGGGCGACCTTGAACGATTTGGTGTCGGAAAAGACCTCCCGTTGGTTGACCAGGCATTTTTTATGAGGATGAAGAAACTCGATCGGATCCTCGATCGTCACGATATGTTCATGCCGCTCGCTGTTGATGGTGTCGATCATCGTGGCCAGGGTGGTGGATTTCCCGCTGCCCGTCGGGCCGGTTACCAGGACCAGACCGCGGGGGCGATTCACCAGAGCCCGCACCACCGGCGGTAGTCCCAATTCATCGAAGGTCATGATCTTAAACGGGATCGTCCTGATCGCCGCGGCCACGGACCCGCGCTGTATAAAAACATTGGCGCGGAACCGGCTCAGCCCTTTCAATCCGAAAGAAAAATCCAGTTCGTTCTCCTCTTCGAATTTATGCTTTTGGGCATCGGTCAGAACGCTGTAGACCAACTGTTTGGTCTCGGCGGGCGTCAACACCGGCAGATCAAGCGGAATCAGACCCCCGTTGACCCGGATCTGCGGCGGAGTTCCCGTGGTGATGTGGAGATCGGAAGCCCCCTTTTCGGTCATCGTTTGCAGCAACTGATATAGGTTGGCCATGCGTCGCCTTTCTGCTTATTCCTTAAGATGGGGACAGATTTGAAATCTGTCCCCTCCCATGCTGTCAATCCGCAAAGGTTGAGTCCGCCACCTCTTCCAACGTGGTTAATCCTTCCCCGACTTTTGCCAGACCGCTCATGCGCAACGTTTTCATCCCCGTGCCGATGGCCCTTTTTTTAATCTCATCCGAAGAAGCCCCTTGCAGGATCAATTCCCGGACCTCTTCGCCGATGGGCATCACTTCATACAACGCCAAGCGGCCTTTATAACCCGTGTCGCTGCAGGTCGTGCAGCCCTTGCCTTTATAACAGACGGTGTTCTTGGCTTCTTCCTCCGACATTCCCGCCTTGATCAGCGTCTGAACCGGAATCTTTTCGACTTCTTTGCAGTCCTTGCAGACTCGACGGACCAGCCGCTGCGCAAGAATCATGATCACGGAGGAGGCCACCAGAAAGGGCTCGATGCCCATGTTGAGAAGCCGGTTGATCGTGCTCGGCGCATCGTTGGTGTGCAGCGTGGACAGGACCAGGTGCCCGGTCAGGGCCGCCTTGACGCCGATCTCGGCCGTTTCGTAGTCCCGGATTTCGCCGACCATGATGATGTCGGGGTCCTGCCGGAGAAAGGATCGGAGGGCGGCCGCGAAATTAAGGCCGATCTCGTCCTTCATCTGGACCTGATTAATCCCCATCAGGTTGTACTCGACCGGATCTTCGGCCGTCATGATGTTCACATCAATGGTATTGATATAGTTCAACGCGGAATACAGCGTGGTGGTTTTACCGCTTCCGGTCGGACCCGTCACCAGCACCATCCCGTAGGGACTGCCGATCACCTTCATAAAGTGCTCCAGGGCTTTGGGATCAAACCCGAGCTTGGTCAGATCCAGCGTCAGATTGCTTTTATCCAGGAGCCGCATCACGATCTTTTCGCCGAACAGACACGGCAGGGAGGAAACGCGGAGGTCGACCTCCTTGTCATCGAACCTTATTTTGATGCGCCCGTCTTGAGGAAGCCGCCGTTCGGCGATGTCGAGATCGGCCATGATCTTGAATCGGGAGGTCAAGGCCGCCTGCAACTTTTTCGGTGGAGCCATGACTTCGTAGAGGGACCCGTCCAGCCGGTACCGCACCCGAAAACTATGCTCATACGGTTCGATGTGGATATCGCTCACCTTTTTCTTGACGGCTTCCGTCAAGATCAGGTTCGCCAGTTTGACCACCGGTGCCTCCTCCACCGCCTCCTTCAGCTTGCCGATATCCTCTTCCGCTTCGCGGATAATCGTCGGCGACGCCGCTTCCTGCGTCTCGAGGTCTTTCAACACCGTCTGGAGCTCCTTCGTGGAAACGTCGTAGGCCTTGGCGATGGCCGCCATGACGGCCACCTCCGAGGCCACCATCGGCTCGATCTCGTATCCGGTCATGAATCGGATGTCATCGATGGCAAACACATCGGTGGGATCCACCATGGCCAGGCTGAGCATGGCCCCGGAACGCTTGATGGGAATGACATTGTATTTGTGAACCACCTCGGCCGGCACCAGTTTCGTGACAGCCGGATCAATCTGGACTTTCGCGAGATCGACAGCGGGGATGCCGTACTGCTGGCTCAGAAACTTCAGCAGCTTCTCCTCTTCAACAAAATTCAACTTGGCGAGGACGCTGCCCAGCCGGCCGCCCTCTTTCTTTTGAACCAAGAGGGCCTTCTGGAGCTGGTCCTCCGTAATGAGCTTGGCCGTTGTGAGCAGTTTCCCCAATCGTTCAGGAACCAAGACCGTTACCTCTAACTAAGGTGAGCGGAATTTCCAATGGGTCACTCTACTGGATCGGCGCCGGATTGTCAATCTCTTGCCGGCTCAACGTTCCGTCCCAAGAGGCCCTGCCGAAGGGCCTCTTGCATAACGCCGATCGGCGGGCGTTGACCGGTCCAGATCTCAAAGGAAAGAGCGCCCTGGTGCACCAGCATTCCGAGCCCGTTGATCGCCTTCGCGCCGGCCGCTTGAGCCTGTTTAAGCAGAACCGTCATCGGCGGTTTATAGATCAGGTCACACACGACATGATGGGGCCTCAGAACATCGTCGGGAAGAAGGGGAGGATCATCCGGCTTCATGCCCACCGAGGTGGCGTTGATGATGATATCGGCCTGCCGAATCCCCGCTTCTAAAGACGCCTTCGTCCAGGGAAGGACGGAGGCGGAACACCGCACCGGCGATCGCCGAAGGTCCCGGACCAATTCCGCAGCCCGGGCCGATGAACGATTGGCAATCATCACGGCCGCCCCGCCTTCCAACACCCATTGGAACGCAACCGCCCGGGCCGCCCCGCCCGCGCCCAGGATCAAGACCCGCTTGCCGGGGATGGGCTCCCCGGTCTCCTCCATAAAGGCGCGAAGGAACCCTCGACCATCGGTGTTGTGACCGATCCATCGGCCGCGGTGAATCTCAACCGTGTTGACGGCGCCGATCAACCGGGCCTCGGAAGTCAACCGGTCCACCCAAGCCATGATCCGCCGCTTATGCGGAATGGTCACGTTGAAACCGGAGAACCCCAGCACCCGTATTGCCTTGACGGCCGATCGGATCCGGCGGGGCGCCACCTCCAGTGGAATGTACCCGTAGTCCAGACCCATCGCTTCAAAGGCCGCGTTGTGCATCAACGGCGACAGGGAATGGCGGATGGGATAACCGACAATCCCGACCCATTTTGTCCGACCCGTCATTGTCATACTCCCTTGTCCATAGGCTGCTCAAAAAGCTCCAGATGCGAGGCCGCAGGGACCGAGGAGACCGCAGCGTACTTATGATGGTACGTGAGGATCTCCGAGGGACCGAGAACGAAGCAGATGGACTTTTTCAGCAGCCTGCTAGGCCTGTTCGGAATTGAGATGGCGAATTCCCCGATAGATGTAATGCAGTCCGGAAAGAATCGTCAGCCCGATCGTCGCCACAAGAAACGGGAAGAGGCCGACCGTGCTGCCCTGGGTCGTCCCAACCACCAGAACCATCGTCACGTAGATCAGCTGAACCGCCGTCGTGCTTTTCCCGAGGAATGTAGGTGAAATCTCCTGATGGGTTTGGGTCAGGTGCAGGATCAACGCGCCTAGGATCAAGATCAGATCCCGACTGACCACAATCACGGCGCTCCAGATCGGAATGATTTGAAGAATCGCCAGCGTCAGGAAGGAAGCCGTCAGCAGCAATTTATCCGCCATGGGATCGAGATAGGTCCCCAGCCTCGTTCTCTGGTTGGCGAGTCGTGCAATCAGACCGTCCAGGCTGTCCGTCAGGCCGGCCGCAACGAAAACGGTCAAGGCCCACCCATGGTAACCGTAAATCAAAAGATCAATAAAAACCGGAATCAGAAGGATGCGAAGAATGGTGAGTAAATTAGGAAGGTTCATCCTCAAAGACCATGTATATCGGGCTGCATGGTTGGATTATAAGAAACTGCCGATGGATTGTCAAACCCTCGAACCGGCAGCGGCTCAAGCAAGAAAAAAAATGTTGATTGCTTCGGATGAACCCGCTATAATTTCCCCCGTCACGGAGTATGCCGGATGCAGCGAATCGTTGAACGACATCAGATTGAGGGACAAGACGAGCGACAACGCGTCTTCAATCGCCTCGTGGATATCCTGCGCGTCGAAAAAGGGTACACGGCGATTTTCCATTACGAAGGGCTCACCTTTGAGACGGAGTCCGCGCGAACCGTCGAAGAAACGATTCGGAGTTTGATTTTAAAACTGCACAAAGCCGGCTGCTCGAATCTTCGCACCCGCCTTAATTTTCGAGGACCGCGTTATCTGGCGGAGCGCGAACCGTGGGCGAACTATTCCGACAGCGCGCTTCACGAAGCCGGTCGCACGTAGCCGCTCGATCACCGTTTGCTTCACGATCAAGCGGGTTCACACGACAATCAACCCGATCTACGGATGGCCATGGACCCCTCCAATAAAATACTCCCGGTTGATAAAAAACGATGGGAGCTCTGGGGCATCTCCTTTTTTCTGCTTCTCTCCTCGGCCGGGACCGTCATCGCCTTCGGCATGATTTCGGATCAGCCTCCGGTGATGATCGCCTTTCTCGGCATCTTCTTCCTGCTCTTCTGCGCCTACATCATTGACAGCGAGTTCAAACTTCAAAGAATCCAGAAGCAATTGCGCGATGAACAGTTTAAAGTCTTGGAGGAAGAGGTCAAGATATCGGCGCTTCAAACACGCCTGAAGGAATTGACGGCGTTGCAGAAAGCAATGACGGCGATCGGGATGGAGACGCAACCCGAGAAGGCCCTCGATACGATCCTGGGGGCCGCGCTGGAGTTTTTTGCGGCCGACCAGGGTTCCATCATGCTGGTGGATGAGTCCTCCCAAACACTCATCATCGCCTGCAGCGTTGGCATCAAGCCGGAATACACGGCCCAAAACCGCCCCAAGGTCGGAGAAGGCGCTGCGGGATATGTCGCCCAAACCGGCGAAGCCCTGCTCCTTCCTCCCAAAACCAATCAATACAAGAACGTCGAGACCAAATCGACCGAACTCTTCTCCGGGATCTGCGCCCCGCTGCGAAGCCGGAACAAGATCATCGGGATCATCAACTATTCCATCGTGGACCCCAAAAAACGTCTCTTTACGGAATACGACCTCAAGCTCCTGATTATTTTTGCACAGTACGCGACGTTGGTTATGGATGCCGCCGGCGCCGCGCGGTTAAGATAGATCCGGGTCGTCGCCTTAAACTAACGTTTAAACTGCCTGACCCAGAACATTCCGCCGTCCACGGTGTAGAGGATCGTCCCGTTATCGCCGACGGCCCAGCCGGTCTTGTCGTTGATAAAATAGACGCTTCTCAAGATTGCACCCGTCCGGGTCGGTCGAGCCAGCCAGAACATTCCGCCGTTGGTGGTCTGAAGAATGATACCGTCCTCGCCCGCGACCCAGCCGAAGCCCGCGCCGTAGAACTTGATGTCGGTCAATATCCCCGTGGCGGTCGTTTGGGGTCCACGGAGCCATGAGACGCCCTCGTTCGTCGTCTTCAGAAAGACTCCGCCATCCCCCACCACCCAGACGGCATTACCGGCTCCGTTAACGGCATTCAGACTGCGGGTCGTTCCGCTGAGCTGGGAGATCCAGAGGGCTCCGCGGGTTCCGGAATTGGTGTAGAAAATAAGGCCGTCATCGCCGACGATCCAGCCGTGGTCGCCATCCCGGAAAAAAACATCGCGGAGATGGCGGTTCCCGGATCCGATCTGGGTCACCCAGGAAAATCCGCCGTTGGGGGTGTGAAGAATCGTCCCGTTGTCGCCCACCACCCAGCCGACGTTTGCATCGTTCTTCTGGAAGAAAACGCCGTTCAACCGATTCGAGGTGCCGCTGGCCTGCCGCATCCAGCCCAGCCCGGAATTGATGGTCTGTAAGATGGTCCCGCCGTCCCCCACCGCCCATCCGGTGTTCGCATCCACAAACCGGATGGCTCTTAAATCCTGGGTCGTCCCGCTCGGCTCGGAGAACCAACTCGCGCCGCCGTTTCGCGTGTGGAGAAGCGTGCCGCTGTTCCCGACGATCCACCCCTCGCCGGCATTGATGAAGTAAACATCGTTCAACGACTCGGTAAAGGCATTTTCCACCGCGCCTTCCTGGAGGGTCTCCCCTGGACCGGCGCAGGCAGTGATCGCCAGTTGAGCCGCGATGATCAAGCCGGACAACCTGCCCAGCCGAGCCAAAAACCCGTCGGATCGCTTCATGGTCCATCCCCTTTTTATGTTAAGAATTCCCCGATGCCGTTTTAATGAACCGCGGACTCAAGCAGCGTCACGGCGGCCGTGTTTCCGTCAATCTGAACCGGGACACCCAGCG
>CAKKOZ010000117.1:0-91 GCA_919901335.1 Nitrospiria bacterium
CCGCGCCGATTGGACTAAGGCCGACGCCGATTTGGATAAGGCCAGCGCAGATTGGGCTAAGGCCGACGCCGAGTGGGATAAGGCCAGCGCC
>CAKKOZ010000117.1:191-2016 GCA_919901335.1 Nitrospiria bacterium
CTGGACTAAGGCCCGCGCCGACCGGGCTAAGGCCGACGCCGAGTGGGATAAGGCCAACGCCGATTGGACTAAGGCCGACGCCGATTGGGTTAAGGCCAGCGCAGATTGGGCTAAGGCCGACGCCGAGTGGGATAAGGCCAGCGCCGACTGGACTAAGGCCCGCGCCGACCGGGCTAAGGCCGACGCCGAGTGGGATAAGGCCGACGCCGGATCGTGGAAGGGGACGACATGATTAAAATCCAATACTGTTCAAGGTGCGTATATCCATCGACCGCGGCGACTCCCTTGACGTTCGACGGAGAAGGGGTTTGCTCGGGCTGTCGAACCCACGAAGAGCAAAAATCAATCGACTGGCCCGCTAGGCTGAAGATGTTCGAGGCTCTTTGCGACGAGTACCGAGGGAAAGGGGAATACGACTGTTTGATCCCCGTTTCAGGGGGCAAGGATTCCTTTTATCAGATTCACCTTCTCAAAACCTTCGGGATGAAACCCCTGCTCGTCACTTATAACGAGAACAACGAAACCGATCTGGGGAAAAGAAACATTCAGAGAATGAAGGAATCCTTCGGCTGCGATTACTTCAACTTCACCCCCTCGGTCGAGGTGTTGAAGAAAATGAATCGTGTGGGATTCAAACTCATGGGGGATTGCGATCAACACGCTCACATGGGGATCAATACGATTCCTATTCGCTTGGCGGTTCTCTACAACATTCCCCTGATTATCTGGGGCGAGCATGGGTTTATGAATCTCGGGGGGATGCACTCGTTCGATGATATGGTCGAATATACCTCCCGCTTTAGAAAGGAACACCTTTTGCATGGATACGACTGGCAAGATTTTGTCGGACAAGACGGACTATCCGAGCGTGACCTGGAGTGTTTCAAGTATCCTAGCGATGCTGATATTAACCGCGTTGGGGTTCGTGGCGTATTTATTTCTTACTACTTTGGATGGCACCAAAACAAACACTCAAGATTTATGCAACTCAGATACGATTTCGAGTGTGCCGCCCACACGTTCGATAGGACGTTTAAGCTGGACTCGAATCTGAATAACGTCCACGATAACGGCTTGCATGACTACATGAAATTTATCAAGTTCGGATACGGTCGGGCGACGGACCACGCTTCAAGAGATATCCGTAACGGTGACATGACCAGGGAAGAAGGAATAGAAAAGGTCAGACAGTACGATCATGTTTTGCCTTCGGATATCAAACGCTGGCTTGAATACGTCGATATGGATTTAGCGGAGTTCTTCGCTGTCCGGGACACCTTTCGCTCTCCGAAAGTCTGGGCCAAGAACGAATCGGGAGAATGGGTAAAGGACAATATATGGGGCCGCTAGAAATCAATGCGCGCGTTCGGGGTGGTGTGATGAAACTGGCCGACGTTTACCACGATTTGAGTTTTTCCACCGGCGTTCTTTACGAATTGTTGAAGGAGCGCAATGAGACGGTGAATATCAGCCATAAATCTTTGCCGTCATGGGACGAGCACGCTCGATTCGTGGGGTCGAAACCTTATGCGGCCTGGTATCTTCTGCTGACGGAGAATGATCGGATCGGGGCGATCTACCTGACGAAAACCAATGAAATCGGAGTATTCATTTTCAAGCAACATCATGGTTCCGGGTTCGGGTCGCTTGCGGTTCGAGAACTGATGGGTATTCACCCAAGGAAGCGGTATCTTGCGAATATCAACCCCCTAAACGAACGCTCGGCCCGAATGTTCAGGAAACTTGGTTTTGGTCACATCCAAGACGTTTACGAAAAGGTCGGTTGTGGGGAGGGGTAAGTATGTTTATTAAAGGCGAGAGGGTC
>CAKKOZ010000118.1 GCA_919901335.1 Nitrospiria bacterium
TCAGCTCTCCAAAATAAACGTCACCGGGCCGTCGTTGTGCAGCGAGACGATCATTTGTGCGGCGAACCGTCCGGTCTCGACCGTCAGACCGCTCGCGGTCAGGCGGTCGACGAACCGATGGTACAACCGCTCGGCCAACTCACGACCGGCCACGGGTTCAAAGCTCGGCCGCCTTCCCTTGACTACCGTCGCCACCAGCGTGAACTGGGAGACGACCAGGATCTGGCCGCCGATCTCCTGAACCGACCGATTCATCTTTCCGGCCTCGTCATCGAAGATCCGAAAACCGAGGATGCGGTCGGCCAGATGATCGGCATCCTCGGCTGTATCCTCCTTCGCCACGCCGAGCAGCACGACCAGCCCCGGCCCGATCCGGCCCACGACCTCTCCCTCCACATTCACCTGCGCCTCGATCACCCGCTGGATCACGGCCTTCATGACGGCCGGATTCCCTTCTTGGAGATTTTCGTCTTGACCATCTCCCAGAGAAAACTCTGTTCTTCGGATCGCAAAAGGCGGTTGGCCGCGATGTAGCTTAAGATGGACAGCGCGATCGCGCCGAACAACCAAAACGCCTTGACGTCCCATTCGCCGGGGAACGACCAGATCGAAAGCGTCGCGACGGCCCATCCGATCAGACCAACGGGGATCGTGGCCGCAACGGTGTTGCCGACCGAGCGAAGGATTAGGGGCCATTCAATGCCGTGGAGACGGCGGTCTAAGATCCATATCAGCAGGCCGAAGTTCAATACGGCCGCAAGTGAAGTCGCCAGCGCCAACCCGCCGTGCGCCAGCGGCCGCATCAGCAGTAGGCTCAAGACGATGTTGGTGACCATGGCCGCGACGGCGATCTTGACCGGCGTCTTCGTATCCTGCAACGAATAGAAAGCCGCGACCACGATCCGGATGCCGGCAAAGGCCGGAAGGCCGATTGAATAGAACAGGAGGGCGGCGGCCGTGCCGAGCGTCGCCGCGGCCGTGAACTGGCCGTGCTCGAAGAACAGATGGATGATGGGGATGCGAAGCGTCATCAGCCCGATCATGGCCGGGATGATAATGAAAAGAACCATCCGCAGTCCGAACGAGAGCGTCTTTTTTAATTCATGGATCTGGCCTTCGGAGGTCTGTTTCGCCATTGTGGGAAGGATCGCCGTCCCCAACGCGACGCCGAAGATCCCCAGCGGGAAGAGGACGAGCCGCATCCCGTAAAAAAGATAGGACTGGCTTCCTTCGGGAAGATACGAGGCCAGGAGCGTGTTGATGAGGATGTTCACCTGCGTCACCGAAAGGCCGACCATCGCCGGAAGAATCAAAAGGCCGATCCGTTTTACGCCGGGATGGAAGGGGTTGAATCGGAATCGAAGCATCATTTGATGCCGCCGCAGGCTGGGAAGCTGCATGAAAAACTGGACCGCGCCGCCGGCCACGACGCCGATCGCCACGCCGAAGATCGGTTCGGTGAGTCGGGGCGACAGCCAAAGCGCGGCCGCGATGATGCAGACGTTGAACATGACGGGCGAGAAGGCCGGCACGGCGAAGGCCCGGAGCGAGTTGAGCATGCCCATGGTGAGCGCGGCCAGGCTGATAAACAGAAGATAGGGGAACATGAACCGGCTCAACATCACGGTCAGGTCGAACTTGCCCGGCTCATCAACGAAACCCGGTGCAATCACTTGAACGATCCAGGGGGCGGCGAGGATGGATAGGACACAAATCATGGTAACGGTCGTCAATAGGACCGTGAAAACGGCCGAGGCCAGTTCGCGGGCTTCTTCTTTCGTCCGCTGGGTGAGGGTTTCGGTGAAGACGGGGATGAAGGCGGCCGACATGGAGCCCTCCGCGAACAGCTCACGGAGCATGTTGGGGATCCGATAGGCGACGAAGAAGGCATCGGCCACCATGCCGGCCCCGAACAGCCGGGCCAGGATCATGTCACGGACGAAGCCCATGATCCGGCTTGCGAAGGTGGCCAGTCCGATCCATCCGGCGGCCTTGGCGATCTGTCGGCTCTCCTGGGTCAAATGAGTGAAAATCCCTTGACAGTCATAACGCGCTCATGGTACAAGACTACCTCTTTGGATTAACTCAAACACAAATCATTCGGACAGCAAGGAGTACAAATGGCAGATCACGCATCCGCACTCAAACAGATACGAAGCTCGAAGCGGCGACAGGTCCGGAACCAGTTGGTGTTGTCATCGCTGAAGACACTGGTCAAGAAGATGAACACCGCGCTCGCCGCCAAGAAACTGGATGAGGCGAAAACCCTTTTGGCCAGGACCACGTCCGCCTTCGACCGCGCCGTCACCAAGGGCGTTCTCCACCGGAACACCGCTTCCCGCAAGATCTCCCGCCTGACCTCAAAGGTACAGAAGGGGCTGCCGACCCAGGAATCGGCGTAACCCTTTCTGCTTTCCCGAACAGAGATCAAGAACGAGCAGCTCTAAAATCAGTTTCGGGGACAGCGCGCTCCCTTTGAGGCCGGCGTCCGTCTCGACAAAACGCTGAAAGGCCCAGCGCAGGTCCTTTTCCGAGTAGGCCTTGGCCGCCGTGATCACGGATGCGCCGGCCCATTGGCCCAGCCCGAACATCCGCATCAGCGCCGCGTCGGTATGGCCGGCCTGCATCGAGCGTTTCACCTTCCAGACCAGTCGAAACCGGTAGCCGATCGTGGATAAAATTTTAAGCGGCGGCTCGCCCTCCTCCACCAGGCGCGCGAGCGTCCGGACCGAGGGTTCCATCCGTCGCTGCGCAAGGGCGGTCAGAAGGTCGTAGACCGAGACATCGCCCGAGGCGGAGCAGGCCCGCTGCACGTCCTCCAGCTCGATCGTCTTTTCATGGTCGCTGCCGAGGACGGCCTTGGTCAGTTCATTCTGAAGCGGAAAAAGATCGCGGCCGACCCGTTCCTTCAAAAAAAGAACGGCATCCTCCGAGATCGCGCGGCCGAGGGATTTGGCTTGGGCCGCAAGCCAGACCGTGACCTGGCCGTCCGAAAGGGGGCGGCAATCCACCACCGCGGCCTGCGCCTTCAGCGTTTGAAAGAACGACCGTCGCGCGTCGAACTTCGGCGCGACGCAGACAAAGCAGGTGGTCGGGCAGGGGTTCTTAAGATAGGCCACGAGACGGTTGGCCTCCCCGGCCGGCAATTGCTCGGCATTCTTGAGGATGACCAGCCGTCGCTCGGCGAAGGCCGGAAGGCTCTCGACCGCGGTCAGGATCGCATCGGCTGTGGCGGTTTCGCTGTCGAGAAGGGTGTAATTAAAGTCCTTCGTGGCGGGGTCCACAACGGCGCGGACCAGCCGGTCCGTCGCGGACTGGATGAGAAACCCCTCCTCGCCGGTCACAAGATAGACCGGCGCGATCGTTCCGCGATCCAAAAGGTTTACGAGATCCTGATAACTCAACAATCCGGTGCGAGGCGGCATCAAGAACCCTTTATCAAAAACCTTGCAAGACGCGCTGCACGATGTTTTCGGCAAACCGCTTGCCGGCCTCCGCGACGGCGTGATCCTGGACCACCCGATTTGCGGCCGTGTCGGGATTGACCCGGTATTCGGCGGCCGATTCCATCGCCGAGTCTTTCCATAAAACTTTTTGAGTGCGGCGGTTCTCGACCGTGACCGAGGCCCGGATGCGGACCCGGTATTCCACCACCACGCTTGTCGTGCGGTCGAACGTCACGGGCGTGAGCCCAAACGAGACGACCGTTCCTCTTAAGACGAGATCGGCCTGCTCCGGGTCGTTCACGACCGTCAGGCGGCTGTTCGTCAGAAACTCCTGTTTCACCGCCGAGGTCACGGCATTTTCCAGCGACGGCTCAAAGGTCTCATTGTAAAAGACCGGAACCGCGATCGTCCGGATATCGTCCGGAAGACGGTTGCTTCCGGCCAGGTGGTAGCCGCAGCCGGAAAGAAGCGCAAGGAGCAAGGCGTAAGGCGTGAGGAGAAAAAATAAATGTTTCATAGGACGATGCTCACCAACTTTCCTTTGACGTAAATCACCTTCTTCAGGGGTTGCCCTTTCATCCAGTCTTTAATTTTTCCATCGGCCAGCGCGCGGTTTTGGATCTCGTTTTCATCCAGACCGGCCGGGACGCGGATCTGGCTTCGTAATTTGCCGTTGATCTGGATCACGATCGTGATCTCATCCGTTACAAGATAGTTCTCGTTCCATCGCGGCCAGGGCTGGATGAAGATGCTCTCGGAATGCCCCAGTCGTTTCCATAATTCCTCGGCGATATGCGGGGCAAAGGGGGAAAGAAGGATCGGGAGGATCCGGATCGCCTCGTCCATTGCGTCGCTGTTTTGAGCCGTGCCGTCTTCCCGTTCCCAATCCGTGATGGCGTTGTAGAACTCCATCAGGGCCGCTACGGCCGTATTGAATTGAAAATTTTGGTCGAGATCCCCTGTCACTTTTTTGATCGTACGATGCGTCGCACGACGCAACGCGGCAGCCCGTTCTGTTCCATCGGTCCCTGATGCGGCTTGATCGCCGATATGACTCGTCACCAACCGCCAGACGCGGTTTAAAAACCGCGAAGCGCCTTCCACGCCGGCGTCGTTCCATTCAAGGTCTTTCTCCGGCGGAGCGGCGAAGAGCACGAACAGCCGCGCGGTGTCGGTGCCGTACGTGTTGATGATCTCATCGGGATCAACGCCGTTCTTCTTTGACTTGGACATCGCCACGATGCGGCCCACGCGCACGGGCTTGCCGCACGTGGGGCAGATTCCCGACGCGGCCTCCTTGGCGTAGAGCCAGCCGTGCGTCTCGCAGTCGTAGGTCTCCTTGCAGACCATCCCCTGCGTGAGGAGGTTCGTAAAGGGTTCATTCGCCTGGGTCAAGCCCAGATCGCGGATCACTTTGGTGAAAAACCGGGCATACAACAGATGCAGCACCGCATGCTCGATTCCGCCGATGTACTGGTCCACCGGCATCCAGTAGGCGGCCGACTTCGTGTCGAAGGGCGCCGTCTTCATTTCCGGGGAGAGATAACGCAGGAAGTACCACGAGGAGTCCACAAAGGTGTCCATCGTGTCCGTCTCGCGGCGGGCCGTCGTCTTGCATTTCGGGCATTTCACGTTTTGGAAGTTTTTATTCTCCACCAACGGCGAGCCGCCCTTGCCGGTCAAGGGGACATCGGACGGCAGCGTCACGGGCAGGTCCCCATAGGGTACCGGCACCGTCCCGCATCGATCGCAATAGATCATCGGGATCGGCGTGCCCCAGTATCGCTGGCGGGAGACGCCCCAGTCGCGGAGGCGGTAGTTGATCTTGCGTTGGCCCAGTTTTTCGGACTCGATGAAGTCGGAGATTTTCTCAAGGGCCCCGTGCGGGCTGAGTCCTGAAAATTTTCCGGAATTCACGAGCTTGCCGGCCTCTTCCACGTAGGCCGCCGTCAATTCTTTCGATCGGAGCGTGCCTTCGGAATTCTGGATCACGACCCGGATGGGGATCTCGTACTTTTTCGCGAATTCAAAATCACGCTGGTCATGCGCCGGAACGCACATAATCGCGCCAGTGCCGTATTCCATCAGAACGAAATTGCCGATCCAGATCGGGATCCGCTCGGACGTCAATGGATTAATCGCATAAGCGCCGGTGAAGATTCCTTCCTTCTCGGCGTCTTCGGCCGTGCGAACCGTCTTGTCCTGCTGTTTGATCCGCTCGATGAAGGCCCGGACTTCGGAGGTGTTCTTCCGTCCCTTGAGAAGCTCGTCCACCATCGGATGTTCCGGCGCGAGCGCGACAAAGGTCGCGCCGAACAGCGTGTCCTGTCGTGTCGTGAAGATCCGGATCGCCTTGTTTTTCTCGTCTGCCAGCGGGAAGTCCACCTCGAGGCCGATGCTCTTCCCGATCCAATTCCGCTGCATGGTCAGCACACGATCGGGCCAGCCCGCCAACCGGTTGCAGCCTTCGAGGAGTTCTTCGGCATAGGCCGTGATTTTGAAAAACCACTGCGAAAGCTCCTTCGGAACGACGGCGGAGTCGCATCGCCAGCAGGCCCCGTCAATCACCTGTTCATTTGCCAGCACCGTTTCACAGGAAGGACACCAGTTGACCGAGGACATTTTCTTGTAGGCCAGACCGCGCTCAACCATCTTGAGAAACAGCCACTGGTTCCATTTGTAATAGTCCGGATCGCACGTGGCAAGCTCGCGCGACCAATCGTAGGAGATCCCGATGCGTTTGATCTGCGTGCGCATGGCGGCGATGTTTTCTTTGGTCCATTTCGATGGATGAATGCCTCGTTCGATCGCGGCATTCTCGGCCGGAAGACCGAAGGCATCCCATCCCATCGGATGCAGTACGTTCATTCCGCGCATGCTTTTGTATCGCGCGACGACGTCGCCGATGACGTAATTGCGTACATGGCCCATATGGATCCGGCCGGATGGGTAGGGGAACATCACGAGGCAGTAGTACTTTGGCCGCTTCGGATCTTCCGTCACGCGAAAGGCCTTGTCCGCCTCCCATCGCTGTTGCCAGAAGGGTTCGATGGATTGGGGCGTGTAGGGTTCGGGCTGCTGTGGAGCCGTCTCTTTCATCGTTCAT
>CAKKOZ010000119.1:0-22680 GCA_919901335.1 Nitrospiria bacterium
ATGACCGAGGAACGTGAAGAAGAAAGAAAAGAAGCGCTCCAGCTCTTCAAAAAAGCGTACGAACTCCAGATGAGCGGAGCGCTTGAGGAGGCCTGCGGCTATTACAAGAAATCTCTCGCTCTCTATCCTACCGCCGAGGCGCATACGTTTTTGGGGTGGACCTACAGTTTTATGGGCCGTTACGATGACGCGATCCGGGAATGTCACAAAGCCATCGAGGTCGACCCAGATTTCGGAAACCCTTACAACGATATCGGCGCCTACCTGATCGAGAAGGGCCGGCTGGACGAGGCAATCCCTTGGCTTGAAAAGGCGACGCAGGCGGTTCGATACGAAAGCTACTGCTTTCCTCATCTCAATCTTGGACGCATATGGGAGAAGAAGGGGGAGTGGTACCGGGCCATGGAAGAATACCAGAAGGCGCTGAAGCACAACCCGGCCTACGCCCTGGCCGCCAAGGCCCTGGGCCGAATCAGAGGAATGTTAAACTAACCGAACGAGGTTTTGATGTCCAATCCGGCCATTCTTGTCGCGATCGCCGACCTGTTCTTTCTGTCCAAGATAACGACCGCCCTTGAAGCCCAGGGCTGCACGGTTCGTGTAGCCGTACAGGTTCAACAGGTCACCAAAGAAGCGGTGGATCAAACACCCTCGCTTGTCATCTTAGACTTGGGTATCGCCACAATGGATCCGGTGCATCTTATCCAAGAGGTCCGTCGGATTCCTCAACTAAAGAATCTGCCGATTCTGTGCTACACCAACCACACTCAAGTTCCAGAATGGGATGAAAAACTAAGAGACAACTACATAAAAGTGGTTCCAAACTCCTATATTTCTTCAAATATAAGCAACATTGTGGGAATAATTAATCTATTTTAATCATTATTATACCTGTAAAGTGGGATTATATGACTAATTCAACGCTATTTGAAATCCAACAGGCTTCCGGCGCTGTTTTCGGACCCTCCGGCGGACGAGAAATGGCCCGGTCTTATGGAGACGCCGTGACGGAACATCGGGCCGTCAGGAAAAAAGCCGGCTTGATTGACCAGTCCCATCGCGGAAAGCTTCGATTGACGGGCAGGGATCGCATCGACTTTCTGCACGGCATGGTCACAAACGATATCAAGAAGCTCACGCCCGGAAACGGCCTCTACGCCATCTTCACGACCGACAAGGCCAAGATGCTGGCCGACGCCCGGATCTACTGCTTACCGGACGCGCTCTGGATTGATCTCGAATCCGAGGCGACCGGGAAGATTTACAAACATCTCGATAAATACACGCTCGCTTCGGATGTCATCATCGAAAACCTGACCGAAACCCAGGGTCTTCTTTCAGTTTATGGACCGTCGTCATCCGAAATCATCACCCAACTCATCGCGCCTGCACCCCCGCCGCCGAAGGAATATTCGACGACTTCGGTTGCGCCGGGTGGCGTCTCGATTCTCGTGGCACGAAACGAGATCACGGGCGAGGTGGGTTACGATCTTTACATTCCGATGGATGAACTTGCCGTAATCTGGAACCGGTTGCTGCAAATCAGCGGGCCGCATGGACTTCAACCGGTCGGGTTGGAGGCCTTGAACTCTCTTCGCATCGAGGCCGGGATCGCACGGTACGGACTCGATATGGACGAATCGAACTTTCCGATGGAGGCCGGACTGGAAGCGAAAGCGATCAGCTATACAAAGGGCTGCTATATCGGCCAGGAAACGATCGCGCGGGCGGATGCACAGGGCCGGATGAACAAACGGTTGATGGGGCTGGAACTTGCCGGAGAATCCGTTCCGAAGAAGGGCCAACCCATTCAGGCCCCACCGGAACGGCCGGGGGCTGAAGGACGCGTCATCGGGACCGTGACGAGCGCAGTCAAGTCACCGACCCTGGAAAAGGTCATTGCGATGGGCTATCTCCATCACGACTTCATCAAACCCGGAATCGAAGTGCTCATTGACGGAAGACCGGCCGCCGTCGCCGCCCTGCCGTTGTACAAACGAGACTCACCGTCCCTCTGATCAAGCCGGCTCTTTTTATCACCCCGCCCCGCTGAAAACCGGCGAGCCGTGGTGATGGATCATCAACCAGCCGGACGGATGTTTCGAGTAGAGATTGGTCGCCATGACGCGGCTGACATGCGGCTCGCCATCCACCATCATGGTGACCTGTTCCATACAGGTCACCCAGGCCAGATCACCGTTCACCCCAATATCCACAGCCGTCACCTCCAACCGGAGTCCGGTCGTGTGATTAAAAATCAGGACCCAGCTGTCTCGTATCTCCGGCCACCCGGACCGAAGGTCCCACCCGGGATGGATGCACTTGATCGGTTCGTCCGTGGCCCAGACTTCTTCCATCTTGTGAATGTCGAGGCTCTCAAAAGCCCGGTAGAATCGTTCATTGGCCCGCTCGACCTCGAACTCTTTATTTTCAAGGGACGCCATCTCACCACCTCCCGACGGGTTGGAACTGCCCTCTGGCTTCGTGATATAATACCACCGCTTGCACTTATGGACAACCGATGAATCCCTATTATCGTTCCGACAGCCGGTACCTTAAAGAAACGTTTCCATGCAAAGTGTATAAAATCGCGATTGACGCCGGCTTCACCTGCCCGAATATTGACGGACCCGTGGCCTATGGAGGCTGCGCCTACTGCGATAATAAAAGCTTCTCGCCCAATTCCCGCATGGCCCCCAGGCCCGTGCGGGGGCAGATCCTGTCCGGAATGGAGTTCTACCGAAGACGATTCGGCGCCGAAAAGTTCATCGTCTATTTTCAGGCCTTCACGAATACCCACGGACCGGTGGATCATCTCAAAAAATTGTATGACGAGGCTCTGGTCATGGGTGAACTCAATGATGACTACGTCGTGGCGCCGCTCTGGGGCAAGACCAAATCGGAAATTCTGCGCCTGATTGACCAGGAATTTGAGCGCCGCGGAAGCCGTCAGGGAAAACGCCACCTCTTGTCTGCCGCATAACATGCCTCCCCGACGATCCCACCGCGCTTATTTCAAGCCGCTGCAGAAACGGCTGCTGACCTGGTATCACCGGAACAAGCGCGATCTCCCCTGGAGAAAAACAAAAGACCCCTACCGAATCCTGGTCTCGGAAATCATGCTTCAGCAGACGCAGGTCGTCACGGTCATCCCGTATTATCGTCGTTTCATCAGAACGTTTCCAACCGTCTTCTCGCTGGCCCGGGCCCCTCTGCAAAAGGTCTTAAAACTTTGGGAAGGGCTGGGCTACTACTCCCGCGCCCGGAACCTTCACCGCGCGGCGCAGGAAATCCGCAACCGCTGGAAAAACAAAGTTCCATCCACGATCGAGGGGCTGTCCTCGCTTCCCGGAATCGGGCGGTACACCGCCGGCGCCGTCGCCAGCATCGCCTTTGATGTCAAAACGCCCATTGTGGACGGCAATGTCCGCCGCATCCTCTGCCGGATTTTCGCAATCCGGAAAGATCCGCGACGGGCCGTCGTTCAGGAGCGATTATGGCGCCTTGCGGCCGAGATCCTTCCGGAACACAGTGTCGGCGATTTCAACCAGGCATTGATGGAGCTCGGCGCCACGGTCTGTCTCCCCCAAACCCCCTTTTGCCCAAGCTGCCCGGTATGCGAATTCTGTCAGGCCCATCGAATGGGCGTTCAGGATCGGATTCCTGTTCGTGTCGTAAAGCGCCCCATCCCGCATCATGAGATGCTGGTCGCCCTGGTCCAAAACGGCCGCGGGCTGCTGATCGGTCCCAGGCCGGAGGGTGGACTTTTGGCCGGACTATGGAGCTTTCCCGAAATGGACTGGATGGAGGCGATGACGCCGCGACGGATCGAAAAGGCGATCGAAAAACAGCTCGGGCTTAAGACCAACCTGCGGTGGCCGCTCGAACCGGTGGCGCATACCTTTTCGCACAAACGGATCACCTATCATCCTTATCTGTTCGACTGCGTCTCCACACAAAACCGACTCCCGGGTTTGTGGCGATGGATTCCTCCGGACAAGATTGCCGATTATCCTCTTCCAAACGCGACTCGAAAAATATTCGATCAGGTCACGACAGACCGTCTTCCACTGGCGGCTGAACAACCGGCCGTCTATCGCAGGACACGAAAGTGACTTTCGAAGGACAGCAAGACGGAGAAGAGAAACCCGGTATGCACGTTTACAACGATGCATACAATCGTCCGATCTCGGCCATGACGGCGGCCACGATCTGTTGCGACGTCTCCAGCTCCGACGGACGTTGGTAAAACCGGCTGAGATCCATCGGCGGGCCGTAGATGATCTTGGCTCGGCAGCCGATTCTTGGAAGCCATGAACCCCGGGGAAGAATTTCGTCCGTTCCTTTCACCGCCGCCGGAATAATCTCGGCCGGGCGCGCGTCATAGATCACCTTGCCCACGCCGGGACGGCCCGGAAGCAGCCCGCCTGTCGCCGACCAGGTCCCCTCCGGGAATACAACCAGGACATCGGTCTTTAACACCTCCGCCATCCGATCCATGGATTCGATATCGCGCCGCCGGCGCCGCACCGAAAAAGCCCCGATCAAGACCATCACCGCTCTCGAGAACAGGTGGGTGAAAAGCTCCTCCTTCGCGGCGGCCCGCCACCAGACAGGCGAGAAACGCGGCATGGCCGTGATCCCGATTAGAAACGGGTCCAGCACCGAGATATGATTCGACAGGATCAGCACCCCCCGCTCGCCGCGCGAAGGAATGTGTTCGCGACCCTGCACCTCGATACGATTAAGGACTCGAAAGAGAAGATCAAGTAGAGAGAGGGCGACAAAATGCAGAAGGTTGATCAGAAATCCCGGACCGGCGCGCTCCATGATTGCTTTATGTATGCCTTGCGGGATAAAATGTCAATAGAGATTTTAAGAAGGGAGATGGCATGGCCGAAAAATTATCAAGCACCGAAATTCAACAAAGGATGAAAGAACTTTCCGGCTGGCAGTGGGCGGACAACGCGATAAGAAAGCAGTACGTCTTTGAGTCCTTTATGCCGGCGATTCAGTTTGTGAACCGCGTGGCCGAGCTGGCCGAGGCCGCGGATCATCACCCCGATATCACGATCAACTACCGGAAGGTGATGATGGCGCTCTCCACCCATTCCGCCGGAGGCTTGACCCAAAAGGATTTTTCCTTGGCCGAGGGAATCGAGGGCGTTGTCGCCGAACCGCGCTAACGAGAAGGAGTCCCTAACGCCAGCAGACATCGGGCCGCTTTATGGGTGACCTGCTCCGGCGCTGATAAATCCAGCCGGGTCTCGAAGGTGATTGCATAGTGATCCGGGGTGGCCTCGATGCCTTCATCGAGACCTTCTTTCAGCAGCGCCGCGCGGTACCGGTCCACGATTGACTTGAGGTGATACCGGGCCACCCGCACCAGCTCGTCATCCGCCATATCCTCGGTCTGGTCGCCGGTCAAAAGGTTGCGCATCTCTTCCATATCAACGCCGAACTGGCAGGCAAATCGCCCGTCTGAAAAAAGCTCGACCAGGCAGTCCATTTCGGGAAGGACCAACAGCAGCGACCCGCCGGAATCGCCGCCTTCCAGCCGTTCATACGACCAGCCCAACTTTTTAAAAGCCTCTTCGACCTTATCCAGTGAGGAGGACTGCTTAGGATCAGACATGGTTTCCATTCTGAGCCAACCCGGCTTGGCTCATCAACACAGAATCGTTGACCGGATCACAAGCGGATTCAAGGTTTAAGCTCCGACAGGGTCTCCCGGATACGGTCTTCAACCTCGTCATGGATGAGATCATCGGAGAGAATATCCAAAATATCGTCTTCCGAAACCGTGATGAACTTGCGCGCCTTGCCCCGGGTGAGCGAGATCAAAAAAAGACTGTTGCTGGACGACGTGGGGATGACAACGGTCACCGAGGGGTCCGCGGCCTTGACCATTTCGATGAATTTTTGTTTGCCGTCCTCAAGTTCAGACACGATCCCCCCGGTTTTCTATCCTGTTTCTCGTCCTGCCATCGGCAGTCTATAGGCAGACGCCCGCATCTGTCAAGTGGTCCGGGAGATCGTTCCGTCAAGGCCTGCGCGTCGGTCCGAATAACCGATACCGGTTGCGCGCGAGCCATTCATAAAACCGGGCCGCCAGCCAGGGGACACCGGGCATATAAAACAAGACTGCCAACAGCCGGCCGCCCGCCAACTGCGGCAGCATCGTTCGGAACGCATCCATGCCGACCCGGACCTGGCCGCCGCCGTCAATAAACAGCATGGCACGCGGCGGTCCCCCGGCCGGCCAAAAGCCCCCCGGATCATCCCGGTCCAGATCGGGAAACCATTCCCGGAACGGCGGGTCTTGGAAAGCCAGATACCGGATTCGCCGCCGACGGTCCCACCGCGCGATGATTTCCTGCGCCCAGACACACAATTCACAATCATGGTCGTAGATCAGCGTATTGGGTATAAGACGGCTCATAGTCGATATAGGTCCAATGGCCCATAACCGATTTTCATGTAGGTCTTCTGCAGTCACGCTTCGGGACTTCCGACGGATTGTCTAATAAACGGAAAGCGTCTACAGTGAAAGATAAGATAACCCCGACCCTCAGGGATGTACAACGAAACAAGGAGGTGTCCCATGACCTGTCCGCGCTGTGATGGATGGATGGTGCAAGAACGGCTTTCGGATCTGTATGACGATACCGGCCAGATATTTTTCCATGGCTGGCACTGCATCGCCTGCGGCGAGATACTGGATCCGGTGATCCTGTCCAACCGGCAGCTTCACCCAAAACCGCTTCGCCACGGGAACCGGAACCTGCTGATCTATAACTAAGCCGGACTGCATGCATCCATCGCTCCCGATCTATGACGGTTTTAACGGAAACTGAAGCCGGATCCATTCCACCGCCTCTTCCCGGCTCTTGATACGTCCTTCCAGTTGGGCGTCTTCTAAAAGCGTGAGGATCTTTGAAAAAAGGGGGCCCGGTGAATAACCCATTCGGATCAGGTCATCGCCGGTCAATACCCGCTCCGGTCTCATCTCCTCCGGCCCGAGTTCGGCCAATTTTCTGTTACAAAACTCCCACAGGGTGAGATCGCCGTGGCTCGCAAGGCAATCCAGCCGATGCAGTTCCAGGTGCTCCGGAAAACCGGGACGTCGGAGAAACCGCTTGAGCGTGCTTTCCCGCATCCGCTGAACGTCTTTGAACCGGAGATGATCCCGCACCAGTTCGACCACAAGTTCGGTCTGTTCATTCGAGAGACGGAGCCGCCCGCAGATCGCCTCGGCCATCCGGGCCCCGACCTCGCAATGGCCGTCGAAACGGATCCGGTCGCGATCCGTCTTGGGCGGACTAAAGGTCGGCGGCTTGCCGATGTCATGCAGCAGCGCCGCCAGCGCCAGCTCAAATGACGGACGGTTGAGATTTTTGAGCAACAGCAGCGTGTGCGTCAAGACATCCCCTTCCGGATGGAACTCCTTCGGCTGCTCGACCCCGGCCATCGCCGTCACCTCCGGCAGAATCGCCTTAACCAGCCCGGTCTCAAGCAGAAGCGAGAGGCTGCCTGAAGGATTGGGTCCGGTCAGCATTTTTTTCAGTTCATCCCGAATCCGTTCGGCGCTGATCTGTACGATCTCTCCCGCCCGCTCGATGATCGCCTCGTAGGTCTGAGGTTCGATCGTATAGTTGAACCGGGCCGCAAACCGGACGGCGCGCATCAGTCGGAGCTTATCCTCCTCAAACCGTTCGCGTGGATTCCCGATGGCCCGAATCAGACCGGCCTTGATATCCTGCCGTCCCTCCACATAATCAATAATCTCTTTCTTCACCGGATCGTAAAACATTCCGTTGATCGTGAAATCCCGGCGTGCGGCGTCTTCCTGATCACCGGAGTAATGGACCTCGACCGGGTGGCGGCCGTCGAGATAACGACCGTCCGAACGGAACGTCGCGACCTCAAACTCGGACTCATCCGAAAGCACCTTCACCACGCCGAAGCTGATGCCGACCGGAACGGTTTTTGGAAAGAGCTTCATCACCTGATCCGGGCGCGCATCGGTCGCAACATCATAATCCTGGGGCTCATGACCCATCACGAGATCGCGCACGCATCCCCCCGCCCAGTAGGCACGAAAGCCGGCCTTCCGAAAAACCTTGACGATCTCAATCGCCTTGTCGCTCAGCGTACTCATGTTCTGTATTCTACAGCAACCATCCTCGAATTGTCATCAACAGGAAAGTCAGGATTGGGACTCTTGCGAGACGGCTCTCACAATTGTGGCGACGAGAGCTTTCGGTGTTGTGGGTCCTCGAAACTCGTCGAATTCAAACTCCACCTCATCCCCCGCCTGTAATTTTCCAAAATCCAGCCCTTCAAGATGGGTGCGATGAAAAAAGAAGTCCCGCCCATCCTTCGACGTGATGTAACCGAAGCCCCGCCCCGCCTCAATCTTCTTGATCTTCCCTTTTAACTTCATCGTCGCGACCTCCTTTCAACCGCGCGACTTCGCCCCATGACTCGCCGTCTGGAATGAACCATATACTCTCGCAAGAATGTCCGTCAAGTTAAAACCGCCGTGTTAAACCCCTGAAGGCGGGAGATGGTTGTTGATTTTAGATCAAAGATGCAGTATTCTTAGCCGCAAATTTTGGGACATCGAATGACTCCCCTCCAACAATTCTACGAAGAGATCAAAGACTGCCGGAAGTGCGGGCTGAGCAAATCCCGAACCCATGTCGTGTTCGGGGAAGGCAATCCCAGGGCCGAGATCATGTTCGTCGGCGAGGCGCCGGGAGAGAAGGAAGACATCCAGAACCGGCCGTTCGTCGGCATGGCCGGAAAACTACTCACGGACCTACTCGCCGGCATCGGACTAAAACGCGAGGATGTCTATATCGCCAACGTGGTCAAATGCCGACCGCCGGATAACCGCAACCCCCAACCGGATGAGATCGAGGCCTGCAAACCGTACCTGTGGAAACAGATCGAGTTGATCAAGCCCCGCGTCGTCTGCACGCTCGGAAATTTTGCGGCCCAGGCGCTTCTGGATAAAAAAGTGGCGATCACCAAGGTTCGCGGCCGGCATTTCCAGGTCAGAAACTTCCTGGTCTTCCCCATGCTCCACCCCGCCGCCGCGCTTCATCAAGGAAACCTTCGCCCCGCTCTTTTAGAAGATTTCAAGAACTTAAAACAATTTCTCGGCAAAGGGATCGAACCGGCTCCGCAGCCTGAGCAGATGGGTTTCTTCTGATTGATGAGGGTCAATCCCTCCACGCCAAACCAGGAAGAACCATGATGACAGCAGGGTTTAAACCGACGGGGCTGGGTTATTTATCGGACGGCGGACGACTTTGAAATTAACGCGGCGATTCGTTTCACACGCCGCCGGATGATCCAGTCGGCCCATCCGGGCGCCACGCTGCCGAGGTGGATCACCATCTTGGTTGAAAATGGAAGAATCACCTCGACCCGCTCTTCCGCAATCGCCTTCAGCACCCAGGACGCGATTTGATCGGCCAGGAGCGGATGGACCTCCTCACGGATGCCCGGAAGGTTTAGAAAATTCCCGGCCATCGGGGTATCCACGATACCGGGACAAAGAACGGAGACGCAAACACCCGTGCCGTGCAACTCCATGCGCAGCGCTTCCGAGAAGCCCACCACGGCGAACTTCGACGCACAGTAACCGGTCTCCATCGGAAAACCCCGTTTTCCCGCGGTCGAAGCGATCGTCACAATATGGCCGGTTTTCTGCCGGAGCATCACCGGTAAAACGGCCCGGATACAGGCGACGGTCCCGAAATAATTGACCGACATCATCGCCTGGTGCTCATCAAGGCTTAAATCCAGAAAAGGCTTATAGGAAATGATCCCCGCGCCGTTGACCAGATAATCGATCCGCCCATGGCGATCCATCACCTGTTCAATCCCCTTCTGAATCTCCGCGGGCGATCGGACATCGGCTTGCAGAGTCAGGCTCTCCCGATGATATTTTTCCCGTATCTCGCCGGCCAGGCTCTCCAGGCGATCCCGGTTTCGCGACAAAAGCGCCACGGATACGCCCTGATCCGCAAAGGCCAGGGCGGTCGCCCGGCCGATGCCGCCGGTTGCACCGGTGATGATCGCGATCTTGTTTCCGGATGTTTGTGAGGGTCCCACGGCCGGGTTAATCAACCGCCATGCCGATCTTGATCCGTTCGCCTTCAATCTGCACGGGGTAGGTTTGGACAGAAATGGCGGGATTCACGGGCGAGCAGCCCGTCTTTAGATCAAACTGCCAACGGTGCCAAGGACAGGTCAACACCCTCCCCCCGACCGTTCCGGCCGCCAGCGGGCCGCCCTCGTGCGGACACAGGTTGTCCACGGCGTAGAAATCACCGTTCACATTAAACAGCGCGATCTCGATTCCCCGAAGAAAGACGACGCGCGCCCGACCGGAAACGACCTCGGTCGTCCGGGCCACCGTGAAGAATTCGGTCTTCCGCTCATGAGCCTCCTTAGCCACAGCCGCAACCGCCCGAACCGCAACCCTGAGAACCCAGGGTCGGAGGAGGGCCGGCGCTTCCTTCGACTTTCGAGGCAAACGTCGAGAATAGACGCTGAGTCTTATTCGCCCCGCAGTGAGGACAGATTGTTTCCCCCGGTTTTACATGAACGCTTTGAAGCAAGGCGAACGACTGGGTGCATCGATCGCATCGATATTCGTACATGGGCATGGAATCGCACCTCCTGAATTTAATTTTCTCCCGGGTCCATTCTAATATGGGCGGGTCTGAATTACAAGACCCAATCGACACAGTCGGAACGCAATCCGGACTTAGTTGATCGACTCTTTGATAAAATCAAGCGTCAGAGGGGCTTGACCGATAAAAGGATCTCGGTAAGATGACGAATCGAGAAAACCCCTTCGGGCTTGTTCGAATCCGGATCTCGATTGAGATAGATGGGGGTGAGTCCGGCCTCGCCGGCGCCCCTCACATCATCCTCCAGGCTGTCGCCGATATGGACCGCTTCGCGGGGCAGGAGGCCATGGTGCCGGAGCGCCTTCCGAAAGATCTGCGGATCCGGCTTGGCCGCGCCTTCCCGGCTGGAGATCTGGATGGAATCAAGATATTCAAAAATCTCCAGATCCGTGCAGACCGTCAGGATTCGCGAATCGAAATTGGAGATGATGCCCAGGATAAAGCCCGCTTTTCTTAGACGCTGCAGCGTTTCGCGGGTCTCGGGATAGAGCTCCCATCCCCGAATGCCGGCAAACGCGCGGAAGACCTCCTCAAAATAGTCATCGAATTGCCGGATCATTCCGACCCGGCGGAAAACCTCGTGAACAACGCCGCGCCACCATTCCTTCTCGGAGCGCCTGAGAAGACCGGCCTTAAGCCGTGAGAACGCCAGCGGCGGCGCTTCTGGAAAGACCTCCTGAAAGGCCCGTTCAATGGCCTCCGGTGAGGCCTTCACACCGTAGGGTTTTGCAATCTCCCAGTAAATCTGTCCGACGCCGCCCCGCACACGGAACAACGTTCCCACCGCATCGAAAAAAATAGCCTTGGCATAAATCGGAGCCGGCATATTACAACCGGGCTAAAACGCCCCGATTCACCTCCTCCATTTTAGAGCGCCCTTCCAGAATTTCAACTAATTTCATGGCAAACTCCAGGGCCGTGCCGGGAGAGCGGCTCGTGACAATACGGCCGTCCACAACGACACGGTCTTCGCTGTAGTTTGTCTCCGATAGATCTCCCTGAACCGATGGGTGGCTGGTGACCTTTTTCCCCTGAAGAAGTCCGACGGCCGAAAGAACCGTCGGCGCCGCGCAAATGGCCGTGATATAGCCGCCCTGGGCCGCCAGTTCGAGAAGAATTTGTTTGACGCGCGGATCTTTCTTTAACTGTTCCGTTCCGGCCGATCCGCCCGGGAGAACGATCATATCAAACCGACGGGTGGCGACGTCATCCAACAAGGCATCCGGTGTCACCTTAATTTCATTCCGGCCTTCGATTTCACCCGGGACCGTTCCGGCAACCGTCACCTCGACTCCGGCCCGGCGAAGAATGTCAATCACGGTGACCGCTTCGATCTCCTCAAAACCCGGAGCCAACGGAACCAAAACCTTTTTCATGACTCACCTCCCATCCACATCGTCATTGTATGGGGTCGAATGGTTGGATGTCAATTTTATCCGGGGGCCCGTGCAACGGGGAAAAAACGAAAGGCCCGGGGTCTACGCGTGGGAAATCTTGGCTGGAAAACAGGGCATCACCCGGGGGAAACGGCCGTTGACTACCGATAGCGGGGAACCTTGGGGTCAACCTGCAGCGACCAGGCCTCGATTCCACCGGCCAGGTTCTTAACATTTTTAAATTGCTGTTCCTTTAGAAAACGGGTCGCTTTCAAGCTTCGTACGCCCATATGGCAGTATGCGATGATATCGGCATCCGGATTTAATTCACGATACCGTTGGCCCAGCTCACCGAGGGGAATATGCACTGCCCCAGCCAGACGGTTGAGCGCAACCTCCCAGGGTTCGCGAACATCCAGGAAAACGATCTTTTCGCCGCCGTCCAGTTTGGCCTTCACATCCTGCGGCGATAAATCCAGTGCCGGATCGGACTGAGATTGAAACAAGTCGAAGAACATGAGTTCATCATAAGACAGACGATCCAGCTGGTCAACTGCTTTTTTGCTTAAAACAAAGGCTCACCCGAACAGGCGTGAGCCTTTGTGAAAATCACACGGGACTGTTATTCCGTATTATTTATTCACCTTAATCACGCTGGCCTGTTTCTTTCCCTCGCGGTCCCAATAGGTCACCGTCACCCGCGATTCCGGCTTTAATTCGGCCAGCTTCAGATGCGCGCGGCCCTTCTTCACCTGGGTCTCGGGCGTAATCAAAAAACTCTGCTCCCCCTTCCGGTTTTTGACACTCACGGTCTGGGCCACCAGATCAATCCCCTTCACCGTCCCGCTCATCTGATGAGTGGAAACCGATTTGACACGTTCACCGATCACCGGCTTGGGCTCCGATGAAGGAGACGCGAGTGGCTGAGCGGCCCCCGTTCCGACCAAAAGAAAACTGACAAGACCGGCTGCGAAAAATGCTAAGACTCGATACATAAGTCACCTCCTATGGTTGTTGGATCCCGTTGTGAATTTGTCCCGTGTGCCGAGACTGGGTTGCAGGGTCTGTGCCAGATCATACCGAATGGATCTATTTGGGTATAACGTGATGAAATCCGGAGGGTTATTTTAAATAAGGATTTCTATCGTGCGGATATCAAGCAGATCGGACATGTCCAACGATTCAGGTCGGCAGGCGGAATCATGCGTCAGCGTTCATATCAACTGTGCCGCCCCTTCACTCGCCTCTGGCCCAAACCAGATCATTTCCTTGTGCATTTGAGGCATTTGAGATGCCGCGCCACTCGCGCGTTCATGCGCAATTTACGCAAGTCTGACACGCAATTCTAAAGAAGGAGGAGTCCGGCCTCCCGAACCGCCTTCCACTCCCTGCTTTTTATAAAAGCCCTAAACGATTTTTTCGACTTGGCGGGATAACGCTTTGCCGCATCCGCGAGCGTTAGGTAAGCGGCGGCTTTGCGTCCACGCGGACGGGACTCGTCCAATACCGACTGAAGCCAGACGGCGATAGCCGGCTCGATCCGGATTTTGCGATCCTCTTCCCGTCCGGGCAGGAACAGGGAGGAGCCTTTTGAAAGCGACGGGACTCCACCGAGCCAAACCAGCCTCCGCTCCAGATCGTCTCGAAAGGAAGGGACGGCCGCCAGCGCGGTCGTGATGAGATTCCGCGAGACCTTCGGTTTGGAGAGGGGGAAATCAAAAAAACTCCGAACATCGGCGTCGAACCCAACCCCATGCATATAGTTGTAGATCGCCTTGGCGAGCCCCGGCCCGAATCGTTCCGGATCGCTTCCGGAGGGATCGATGTGGGTCAGATCATTGTTCGCAAAGCGGCCGGGGGCGGGGCCGGTGATCGTGATTCCGTAAGCGCCGGGGTTAAGACCGACGGGGCTGTGCCGGGTGGCCGTGAATCGATGCCAGAAGGCCGAATGGAGAATCCCGGCTTCAAAGAGTTGGCGGACCCGCTCCAGACTTTCAATCGTCTCCCCGGCCGTCTCGGTCGGAAATCCGTACATCAAATAGGCATGGACCATGATCCCCGCTTCGGTGAAGGCATGCGCGACACGGGCGACCTGCGCGACGGTGATCCCTTTTTCCATCAAGGCGAGAAGCCGGTCGGAGGCGACCTCCATCCCGCCGGTGACGGCGATGCAGCCGGAGGCGGACAGGAGCCGGCAGAAGTCGGGTGTGAAAACCTCTTCGAATCGGATATTCCCCCACCAGGAAATCGCGCGGCCCCGATCCAACAGCTCCAGCGCTAGATCGGCCAGGCGCGACGGCGGCGCGGCCTCGTCCACAAAATGAAATCCGGTCTCTCCGGTCTCTTCGATCAGGGCGTCGATCCGGTCGGCCAAAAGAGTCGCAGGCGCCGGCTCGTAGCGTCGGATATAATCGAGCCCGATGTCGCAGAAGGCGCATTTTCTCCAGTAACAGCCATGCGCCACGGTCAGCTTGTTCCATCGGCCGTCCGACCAGAGCCGATGCATCGGGTTGAGCATCTCGACCAGCGATAGATACGATCGAAGCGGAAGGCCGCGATAGGTCGGCGTCCCGCACTCGGCGAAGGGAATCTCCTGCTCCGACGCCGTATTGATATATTGAACCTTGCCGTCGCGGCGGAGGAAGGTTCGACAGAGCCGCCCCATCTCCGGAGCGTCGAAAGATTCCAGGAGGGAGAGGAGGGGCCGCTCTCCGGCATCAAGGGTGACATAGTCCACAAAATCGAAGAGACGCGGCTCGGATAGTTCGCGCAGCTCCGTATTGACATAGCCCCCTCCGAGCGCGATTTTGACGCCGGGATACCGCCGACGGATCAAAGCGGCCGAGCGGAGCGCGCCGTACAGATTCCCGGGGAAGGGAACCGTGATCCCGACGAGATGAGGCTTGACTCGTTGCATCTGTCGATCCAGAACTTCCTCCAACATCAGGTCGATCAGACCGGGCGGCTCGCAAAGCGCCTTGTCGAGCGGATCGAAGGAGGTCGCGGAGGTCGCAAGACGCTCGGCGTAGCGGCTGAGCCCGAAGCGGGGATCGACCGTCGCCTGAATGAGGTCGGCCAGATCGTCCAGATAAAGGGAGGCGAGGTGCTTCGCCCGATCGGTCAGGCCGAGACTTCCGAAGGCCCAATGATCATCGTCCAACTTCAAAAAACGGGGCCCTTCCGGCAAAAATCGACGCCGGCAAATCTGGGTCGCCCATGAAGGATCGCTCCCCTGGAGAAACCGGATCACCGGATCGATCGTGTCGAGGTAACGCTCCCTCAACAAGAGGGCCTGCTCAACCCTCGTGTCGGCCGTCGGATTCCGCCTATGGCTCAAATTGATGGCCTCAAAAAGGCGGACCAGCCCCGGGCGGGAAAAGAGCGTCAGAAAGGTTTCGATTCCCAGATCGGCCTGGAAGATCGTGTCGATTTTGGACTGAAGATAACCGGTCAGATAAGCCGTCGCGGGATAAGGGGTATTCAGTTGGGTGAAGGGAGGGGTCAGGAGAAGGAGGCGGGGCATGGCGGAACGCAACGGAAAAGCGTCAGTAACCGTCGGTGTTTCCATGCCGGCCTTCCTCGCGCTGCAGGTCCTGCATCCCCTTTTCGGCGTCCTGTTTGATCTTCTCGCGGTCGGGACGCTCGGACGGCGACGTTGCGCAACCGCCGACTCCTATCACGAACACCGTTGCAAGACCCCCCAAGAACAAGAACCCTTTTTGAAATCGTCGTGACTTCATTCTTCTTCCTTTCCGTAGATGAAATCGGCGATCTGACGACCGACCTCGGAGGCCACTTCCTGCTCGGCCGTCCGCAGAGCGCGGGCCTCGGCCTCGGAGGCCGTCAGGTGTCCTTCACGCCCTTGTCGCGCCACGCTCCCGATCACCTGTTGCGTCGCCTTGTCGGTCAGATCAAAGGAAGCCGACCAGCGGACAAACCGCGTCGGCGGTGATCCACCCGCGGGCATCTGGACCGGCTCGAAGGCCACGATGCCGTTCACGACTAAATCGGGCTGCAGATCGGGCGCGGGGGAACCGGCCGACACAACGGGTAATCCCCGACGGTTCAAACCCTCCACGATCGCCGCCCCTATCCGATCGTTGTGCGGACCGCCGACCTCCACCACGATCTTGAAATTCCCGGCCAAGAACTGACGCAGATCCTGACCGATCACGGCCAGGCTGATCATGCTCTCGGAGCCTTTTCCGGTCGGACTGACGATCCGGAGCTCCGTGTTATAGGCTTCCCGCAGAAGCAGATTCTCGACCGCCGAATGAAGGCCCCGCACCGTTTGCAATTTATCATTGGACTGCCGTGTCTGCTTTAAAAGCTCTTCCACTTTGCGGTCCAGTGACGTGATCCGGTCGCGCAGAACCGATGCGGCATGCTGCCGGTCCATCACGGCCAGTGCATAGTAGATCGCTTTCGAGTCGTCCAGCCAGGTCTCGGCGATCGTCACGTTCTCAAGCACTTTTTGGGTCGAGACCTGCGTCGTCTGCTCGATGCTGATCCGGCGGCTGTCCTCCGATCGTCCTTGGGAGTCCGACTGGAGATATTTTTCCCATTCCTGCGTCTTGGAATTGATCTCGGCCGTAAAGATCTTCGAGATCGCGGCGTAGGCCCGGTCCGCCGCCGCCTGACGGGTGTCGGCGTATCCGACTCCCGTGAGATACATGGCCGAAGGATATTTCTTGCCCGATCCGTTAACCCAGTCCGGGGGGCTTGCTGCGAGAACCGGGGACGCGAAACCGCCCAACACGATCAGTCCGGCGGCCGCGACGCTTAAAACACCTTCTCTCATCCCCCCTCCACCCTCTTGCTTGTTTTACTGAGGTCCAAGAACCCGGTATCCCAAAAACCGTTTCTCTCCGGCTTTCAACGTCACGGACGGGAAGGTCTTCCGTTCGATCAACCCGTTGGTATGATCGTAGTACTCCACGGCAATGGTATACATCCCCGGGGGAACCACCAGCCGGGCCAGTTGAATCTGTCCCGGCAGCGTGCGCCAGCTCCGCTTGTCCGACTGCTCCGTGGCCACGTTATAGACGTTCGTCGCAAGTCCCGCCAGGGGACCGAGTTCTTTCTGGGCCGTCTGGGACATCTGATACTTGACCACGGCCCGTGCGATCGCCTTGGCCGTAATACGGGCGATGCGGTCCTCCAGGTTCTTCTTGGCGATGGCCGTGATGTCCTCCGCCGGGAAGGTCCGTTGGGACGTCGCCCCACCGGAGCCGGCGGCATCCACCGGAATCAGATGCACCTCGGCCGTCTTGACTTTGTCGGGCAGCGGCACGAATTTCGGAAGGGCCACGCGAAGGATATACGTCCCGCCCTTTTTGTCCGGAATCGGGGCATCGATGAAGAAATCCGTCTTGGTCGGAGACCGGCCGGTGGTGCTGACGAAGATCAACTCGCTCTGACCTTTTAATTCCTTCGCCGGAATCCAGCGTGTGTTTGGAAACTGCTTGAGATAGTCCTGATGCTCTTCGCTCAGTCGGAGGGCCGCCGTCAGCCTCAAGAGGTCGGCCGGAAGCATCGGGGGAATCGGGGTGCCATAATTCTTTCGGTAATCGCCGTAGGCTTCGTAGGCTTTACGATACGAGATAAAGGCATCGTTCAGCTCGCCCTTCGCCTCATACAGCATCCCGCTCAGATACTGGGCCAGCGCGTCCCGTTTGTAAACGTTCTTCTTCTCATATTTGTCGTTGAAGAGACTGAGCTTGTGGTCCACCTTCCGGGCCTCGACCAGCGCCTCATCCCACTGCCCGAGATAGGCATAGTTCAACGACGCGATCACATTGATCATGACCTTTTCAAAATCCTCACCCTCGTATGGGAGGGTGTTGTCGTTGCTCAGCATGGCGCCGGCACCGGCCGTGACGCTCTGGGTGTAG
This sequence comes from Nitrospiria bacterium, assembly GCA_919901335.1. GTDB lineage: Bacteria > Nitrospirota > Nitrospiria > JACQBZ01 > JACQBZ01 > JACQFA01. The sequence goes on from CAKKOZ010000119.1 coordinate 17,983, forward strand.
AGGGCCTCGATGCGGTTCTCGGCCTGGGCAAGGGCCTGACTGCTCTCGTTATACTGACCGGCCAGATGCAGCATCATGGCCCGGTCGAGATGGTAGAGAACGGCGTTGCGCGCGCCGTACTCGGCCTTGTGCTTTACAATCACGGTTTCGGCCTCGGCAAACTGCTGCCGGGACTGCAGGACGTCCACCCGGACGTAATGCTGCACGGACGGGCCGCAGCCCGACAGGACCAGCAGACCAACGAAGGCAGAAATCAACGACAGCGTCCGCATCACGCACCAATGGATGGATATCATGGCTAGAATCCGAAGCGGCTTTTTTCGATCACTTTTTTTATTTTTTTCTGACCGGCCCAAACCTTTTTATTGCTTTCCACGTCGAAGAACTCCAGGTCCACCTGGTAGAAAACGACCTTCGTCCCCTCGGCTTCATCCAGGATGGTATTGATCGTCCCCTTGAGCATGTAATCGGCACCGATTTCCTTCCCCAGGCCCTTGGCCGTTTCCTGAGAGGATTGAGACTGCTGATCCTGTCGTTCGTCACGGACCTCTTCGCGCTCGGACTTCGAGGCCACGAATTGGACCCGGCCGTCGTTTGTCAGCTCGCGCTCCAGGTCTTTGGTAAAGGTCTGGACGTTGATATGCTCATGGCTCCGGTTCATCACGGTTCCCACAATCACGGTCGGCTCTTTTCCTCCATGCGTCTTGGCATATTTCTCGAGCCACGGCCTGGCCAGCACATCCTTGATCATCTCCTCGGCCACCATGCGGGAATCGGCGTCGTTCCACCGGCCCGACAGATCAATCGTCGTGTCGGCCCCGACCCGCGCCACCTGGGTCGTCGCGCAGCCGATCGGGCCGACCAGCGATAGGATCAACAGAGTCCCCATCAGCGGCAGCGAAACCCTTTCGAAAACGCTTTTTAAAGATATCCGTCTCATCGCTTTTCTCCTTATTAGAATCAATTCCTTTATCGAAATTTTTTCTGCATCTCTTTCATCAGGTCTTCCATTTCTTTCATCCGGTCCGCAATCAGCCGGTCCAGATCATACGGCCGCTTTTCGGTCAGGATCTGCGCGGCCGGTTTCTCCTCTGTAACAGGTTTCTTTGCATCCAGCGGCGGGATCTTGGCTCCGGCTTCCGACTTCTGAGCCGGCGTGACCGGCTTTTCCACGGCCGGAGGGGGCGCGGGAACCGACGCCGGAGGCGACTGGGTCGGCGATTCGTACGGGACGGTCACGTCTTGCGTTGCCAGCCACCGCCTCGCGACGCTTGATTTGACCGCAAAATTGATCGAGGTGATGGTCAACCCATCGGCCGCTTTCCGGGAGATCATTGTATTCACGCCCACCATGGCTCCCCGTCCGTCCAGCAACGGCCCGCCGGAGTTGCCGCGGTTCAAGCTGGTCTCGGTCTGAAAAATATCCTTTCCCTTCACCCCGTTGAAATTCTCGATCTCGGCGCTGATCGTCCCGGTCGTCAAAGTCCAGAGTCCCCCGGTTTCCGGATGGCCGATCGCCACGACGGGATCCCCGATCGCCGCGTTTTCCGGATCTCCAAGGGAAACCACGGTCAGGCCCGCCGGCGGATTTTCCATCCGAAGCAGGGCCATGTCCAGGGCCGCATCGTAGGCCAGGAGATTTCCCTCAACACGGCGGGTCAGGTCCTTGTCCATGTTGCCGGTCACGCGGTCCGGTTTTAAAAACAGGCTGAGCCGACGATACGGCTGGTTCGTTTCCTTGTTGATCACAACATGGGCGTTCGTGATCACCAGCCCGTCGGCCCGGATGATCGAGCCGGTCCCCCCGCTTCCCGCTCGGCCGTCGTCGCTGGCCAGGATCAGCACAACCCCCGGCCCGATGGTCTGATAGATTTCTTTCGGTGTGTACGACCCGGCCTCGCGCACCGCAAGACCGATGAGCGCGAAGATCACCAGGCCGACCTTTATGCAACGTTTCCGGCTCATGGTCCGTTGCCTTTCGCCGGCTACTGACCCCGCTTTTCCTCCTCGGCCGCGAGGCCTTCAAACGATTTCTCCGCATTCTTTTTTACATAGTCCCGGACCGCCGAGTTCAACTCTTTTATTTTATCCAGGTTGTTCTTGAAATTCTCAAGATCCAGGCGGGCCAGCGAGTAGAGCGTCCCGTCCGAAGGATCGGTCCAATGATCGATGATCATCACGCCGTTCAAGGTTGCGGACGAGAACGTCTTGATCGCCTGCTCGATATACTGCTCTTCGCTGGTGGCCGAGGCGCCGGTCACGGCTCCCCCGCCCGTTGTCGATGCGGCATAATCCTTCATCAGCGACGCGGTATAGGTTTCAAAGATCTTGGTGATCTCGGCCCGGGCTCGGTTCTCAGACGCGGTCTGCGCCAGCGGTTTGTTCCGCACGCCGGCGATCGCCCCGACCCCGTAGAACACCTGGCTGCCCGCGTCTTTGAATGCCCCGCTGCCCTTGGTCACCCATCCCGGCGACTGAGCCCCGGCAGGCTGTTGACCGGCACATCCCATCATTGAAACCGGCAGCAGTGCCGCCAAGATCATTCCGAGAACCATGGCCCTTCCATTCTTCTGTTTCATGGCTTCCTCCTTTGGATACCGTTGATCAAATGAACTGCCCTAAACACCTTCGACATCAGAAAATATAGTGAACCGCCACGATCGGGCCGCTGATCACATCGCTCTCCCTGAAACAGGGAAAATCGGTTTGACAGGAAACTTCCTCCACGGGATAATCGATCCTGCGGTAAGCGAACCCCGCCACCCCCACGACGGGCCAACGGATGCCGGCATAGCTCAGGCCCCCCTCGATCGAAAAACCCTGGATCAAGGCCATGTTCACGTAGGCGCCCCAGTGTGTCCTCGCCACAGGATAAGCAAGAAGGAGTCCCGGACCGATATCGCCCAGTTCGACCGTGGCCGTGCAACCCGAACAATTAAGATCGCTCTTCTGTCCATGTCGCAAATAACCGATGTAGGGACTCACCCCCGCCACGATCGTATAGCCTACGGCAAGATCCAGTTCCGAGATATCAAGGTTCACATCCTTATGAAAAACGGGAACACCGGATGAAGAAAGAGGACCCTCCGAATCGATAAAAGCCGACGAACTGTAGTCGGCTCCAAAAAACAAATGCCCGTAGGCTGCATTGAATGTCACCCCCTGCATCCATGCCGCGTCGGAACGGGGCGTCTCGACCCGATGCGGATCCGAGTCGACCTTCAAGGTACGGGTTAATGTCGCATAGTGTGCTTTCACACCGATAGCAAAAATGAATTCGTCGGCTTCCGCCGGCGGGGCAAACGCAACAACACCGACCGGCAAGGTCAGAACGGTTAGAACAACCACGGCCCCGCAGGATTTCAGCATCGCCAGGCATCTCTCCGCTTTCCATGTAGAAAGTCCGCGGGTATAGTAACAGAAACCCAAGGGTCTTGTCTAATCAGTGCGCCGAACCTTGACCGGGAAGGAGGTTTCTCATCGTTTTAATATGCGAATGGAATAGCGCCGAGAATGGGCGATCTGCGGTGACTATAAGGAATTTCCATGGGGTTGTCAAAGCAATTTTGCCCCAAAAAGGCCTTGCTAAGTTCCGAGGATCTCTGCGATAATGGGGCCGCTAATTTGGGGGAATCATGGCCCGACTGGGCGTCAATATTGATCATATCGCCACGCTGCGCCAGGCCCGGGGCGGAACCGAACCGGACCCGATCACGGCCGCCGTCTTGGTGGAACTCGCCGGCGCGGACGGCATCGTGGTTCATCTCCGCGAAGACCGCCGCCATATCAAGGACCGCGATCTGCACCTGCTCCGGGAGATCATCCGGACCAAACTGGACCTTGAAATGGCCCCGGTGGAAGAGATCGTCAAGATCGCGCTGGACGTCAAGCCCCACATGGTCACGCTGGTCCCGGAACGGCGCGAAGAGCTCACGACCGAAGGGGGACTGGACATCGCCGGAAACCGGGAATCGCTCCGAAGCACGACCGCCCTTCTCCATGACGCCGGCATCGCGGTCAGTCTTTTTGTCGAGCCGGACCTGGATCAGGTAAAAGCCTCGCACCGGATCGGCGCCGACTATATCGAGATCCATACCGGCCGATACGTCAACGCCAAACTGCTCAAAGAACAGGACGCCGAACTGGAGGCGATCCAGCAAACCGCCAAGCTGGCCTACAAGCTGGGGATGGGCGTCAACGCCGGTCACGGCCTCAACTACCGAAACATCAAACGCCTCCTCCCGATCCACGAAATCGTTGAGTACAACATCGGCCACAGCATCATTGCGAGGGCCGTCATGATCGGGCTTCAACAGGCCGTGCGGGAAATGAAGGAACTTCTCTCCACCCATCCATGATCATCGGCATCGGCATCGATCTCGTGAAGAGCGACCGCATCAAGGACGCCGTACAGAAATGGAACAAGCGGTTCTTGAACCGCATTTTCACCCCGCCGGAACAGGACTACGCCTTCGCGCGCAAGCTTCCCTATCTACACCTGGCCGGGCGATTCGCCGTCAAGGAGGCCGTCTTAAAGGCCCTCGGCACCGGCTGGAGCAGCGGCATTCGATGGACCGAGATCAGCGTGATGAACAAACCCACCGGTAAACCGCGCGTGGAGGTTGCCGGCAAAGTTAAAAAACTAATGGACGAACGCGGCGTCAAAGAAATTCAGGTCAGCATCAGCCACGACACCGA
>CAKKOZ010000119.1:22780-24793 GCA_919901335.1 Nitrospiria bacterium
GGAAAAGTCGTCACGATCGCGGCCGGCAAAGGGAACAACGGCGGTGACGGACTGGTGGCCGCACGGCATCTCCTCGAGCGATCCGCCCGTGTCTCGGTCTTTCTGCTGGCCCGGCCCGACACGCTGACCGGCGAGGCAGGGGCCAATCTCAAACAATTCCAGAAAATTTCGGGACAGGTCCATGTCTTAAACGAAGCGACGCTCGGCGATCTGGACCGGGAACTGTCGCAGAGCGATCTGATCGTGGACGCCCTTTTCGGGACCGGCCTTTCATCCCCGGTCGAGGGCCTTGCGGCCAAGGTGATCGCCGCAATCAACGCATCCGGGAAACCGGTCGCTGCTGTGGATCTCCCGTCCGGAATCCATAGCGACACCGGCCGAGTGATGGGAGTCGCCGTTAAGGCCGCGGTAACCGTCACCTTCGCGCTCCCAAAACGCGGTCTTCTGCTTTATCCCGGATCCGATTACACCGGCCGCCTGAAGATCGTGGATATCGGGATCCCGGAGGCCTTGATCCGCCAGATCCCGGCCGCCGTCCAGTGGATCACCCAGGCCGATGTCGCCGGCTCGCTCATACGCCGTCCGATGAACGCGCACAAGGGAACCTTCGGCCATGTCCTCATGATCGCGGGATCGGCCGGTAAAGGCGGCGCGGCCGTCATGGCCGGCCTGTCCGCGCTTCGTGTCGGGGCCGGCCTTGTAACGCTTGTGCTTCCGTCCGGTCTGGAAGCGACGCTGCCCGATCGGCCACTTGAGATCATGACGCTGCCCCTGCCCCAAACCGCCGACCGGTCGCTCGGGAAGGCCGCGCTGGAACCCTTGATAAAGTTCGCGCAGGACAAGACGGTCGCGGCGATCGGGCCGGGGCTCTCGACCCATCCCGAAACGGCACAGGTGGTCCACGGCCTGATCACACAGATTGCCATTCCGATGGTGATTGATGCCGACGGGCTGAATGTCCTGGTCGGCCATCTGGATCTATTAAAACAGGCCCGGGCGCCGATCGTGCTGACGCCGCATCCCGGCGAGATGGCCCGCCTGATCGGGGCGACCGTTTCGGAGGTGCAGGCCGACCGTCTCGGGGTCGCAGCCGATTTTGTGCGGCGCCATCCGGTGACGCTGGTCTTAAAAGGCGCGCGAACGATCATCGCCTCAAAATCCGGCGCCTTGACGATCAACTCGACCGGCAATCCCGGAATGGCCACGGCCGGAACGGGGGACGTCTTGACCGGCATGATCGCCGGTTTGATCGCACAGGGCCACACACCGGAACAGGCGGCCTGCCTCGGGGTTTACCTGCACGGCCTGGCCGGGGATCTGGCCGCGGACGAGATCGGCGAGGTCGGTCTTCTTGCGGGGGACCTGATCCATCGCATTCCGGCCGCGATCACAAAGACGCTGAGTCCCGCATGAACAAAACAAAGACAGGACGCGATCAGCCTGCCAGAATCTCAAAACCGATTAAACTGCGTTGGGTTAGTGGATCGCCGGAGGAGACGCGTGCCTGCGGCGAGCGGATCGGACGGCTTCTGACCGGAGGCGAGCTGATTGCGCTTGAAGGAACTCTCGGAGCGGGAAAGACGCAGCTCGTCCAGGGACTGGCACGGGGACTGGAGATCACGGATCGTCCGGTCACCAGCCCCACCTTCGTGTTCGTCCATGAATTCCGGGGCCGCCGCCCGTTTGCCCATGTGGACCTGTTTCGGATCGAGCGCGAGGAAGATCTGTTGGACCTCGGCCTGCTGGAATATCTTGACAGCCCATGGGTGGTTGCGATTGAATGGGCCGACAAGGCGGGACGCTTCCTGCCGGCTGAACGGCTCACCATCCGGCTGACCCATCGGAGCGAGACGAGCCGGACGATCGAGATTGAAGCAACCGGCGCACGCGCTCAAAAGATACTGGATGATCTAAAAAGAAAGAAATGATGGATAAAAACAAATCCACGCGCATTGTGATCGACAACCTCAAGACCTACATTGCGATGTACCGCGAATGGGGATTCGAAGGGGT
>CAKKOZ010000120.1:0-11685 GCA_919901335.1 Nitrospiria bacterium
CAGCGCGTGGCACGTCAAGGACGGCTGCCCGCGCAACGCCGATGGGAGCTACGATCTGAGCGTGGTGATCGGCTGGCGTGAGGGGCGGATACAGGCGGCGGCGGATCGGGCGGCGGAGGCTGGGTCCGGCTCTGTGGCCCTTGAGCGCTGGCGGGTGGCGCGGGCGGCTCAGGAGGAGATCCGACTGGCGGCCATGACCGGGGAGTATCTGCCACGCGCCGAGGTTGAGGAAGGCCGGGTGGCGCGGGTGCTGACGCTCAAGCGGGCGATGCTTGGATTGCCGAGGGCGGTTGCGCCGGTGCTGGCGGGGATGGAGCCGAGAGAGATCCAGGCGTATTTGACGGATCGGATTCGGGCGATGATCGGGGAGTTTGCCGGAGTAACGAAGGTGCGCAAGTGAGCGGCTTTGTTTGGAGCGATGCTGAGCGTGAGGCGTATCGGTTGCCCGATGAGATCACCGTTGCGGATTGGGCCGATGCGAACCGGGTGCTCGATCCGCGCACGTCGGCGGAGCCGGGGCAGTGGCGGACGGCGCGGACGCCGTATCTGCGCGAGATCATGGACGCCTTTGTCGATCCGCTCGTCGAAGAAATTACGCTGATGGCCTCGACTCAGTGTGGAAAAACGGAAAGCATGTATTGCATGGTCGGCTACGCCATCGACCAAGATCCGGGGCCGGGGCTGCTGGTCATGCCGCGTGAGCCGGACGCGCGTACGGTAAGTCAGAATCGGCTGATGCCGATGCTGCAACTATCGCCGGCCCTCGCCTCGCATTTGCCGAACAAGGGGGATGATCTGACCGCAATGGAATTTCGGATGGACCGCATGATTCTTTACCTGGCCGGCTCGAACTCGCCGGCGGCGTTGGCGAGCAAGCCGGTTCGGTATCTGTGGCTGGATGAAGTTGACAAATATCCGCCGTTTTCCGGGCGCGAGGCGGACCCGATCAAGCTGGCGCGCGAGCGGACTCGCACTTTTTGGAATCGGAAAATCGTAAAGGTATCTACGCCGACCACGCGGGCCGGATACATATTCCGCGAATACGAGGCGAGCGATCAGCGGCGATATTTCATTCCATGTCCGCACTGCGGCCAATATCAGCCGCTGGTGTTCGGACAAGTCCGATGGCCGGAGGGCGCGGCCGCGGCGGAGATTGTGGAGGATCGGCTGGCCTGGTACGAATGTCGTCAATGCCAGGCGAAGATCACAGACATGGAGAAATTGCGAGCGTTGAGTTTCGGCGTGTGGGTTCCCGATGGTTGCTGTGTCGGGAGTGACGGCGCGGTTGAAGGAAAAGTTAAAGGGCCGATCCGACACCGGGGTTATTGGCTATCGGCTCTTTATTCGCCGTGGCTGATATGGTCGGAAATCGCCGCCGAGTTTTTGCGATCCAAGGATTACGCGGAACTTCTGATGAACTTTGTGAACTCATGGCTGGCTGAAGTGTGGGAAGAAAAGACGCGGGAGTTATCCGCCTCGGCTTTGGTTCAGCACGAACTCGATTATGAGGAGAAGACGGCTCCCGATGGCGTAGCTGTCATCACGGCGGGAGTGGACGTGCAACTGGATCACTTCTATTTGATCGTGCGTGGCTGGGGCGCGAACTGGGAAAGCTGGTTATTGCGGGCGGTGCGGATCGACTCATGGGAAGTTCTGGAGGATGAACTCTTACAAATACCTTATTTACAAAACGGCGGCAATCCGTTAAATATCCGATTGACGTGTATCGACTCCGGTTATGATTCTCCCGCTGTATACCAGTTTTGCCGCAAACGGCTGGATGTTTTGAGACCGATCAAGGGCGGGAACAGCCACCAAGTCGCGCCGATTAAGGGAAGCTATATGGATAGCGTTGCTCGAAAGCGCAAGTCGGCGGTCAGAAGCGGATTGATGCTCTATACGATTGACACGTCTTTTTTTAAGGATCGGCTTTCGCGGATGATCGGAGCCGAGAGTAATGTGCCCGGCGGATGGCATTTGTTTCGTGGGGTCGGCAATGATTATTATCGGCAGATGTGCAGCGAAGTGAAGGTGATCGAGCGCAATAAACGAACGGGTGCAGTGATCGAGGAATGGAAGCTGGCCGCCGGGCATCGTGATAACCATTATTGGGACGCGGAGGTTTATTGCTTGGTGGCGGCTGAAATGCTACGGGCCGGGGTTGCCAGGACGAAGGTCGGAATTGAAACCTACGCTGCGCGCGGAAGCGCGGAGCGGTCCCCTCATTGGCAAATAGGAAGGTAAAAAAATGAAAAGCAAATGGACGCCCAATCGGCCTATCGAGCCGCGCCACCAAGAAGCGCCGATCCGGGTGCAGGAACCCATGATCGAAATACGCAAGCGGGATGACACCGCAACAGCGTCGGCGGAGCAGTTTTATCGGCGGCATCGGCGCATGACTTGTCCGGGCTGTGGATGCCGGATGCTGAAGGGCGGCGGAGGCCAGGCGGTTGTGTGCCGCGCAACTGATGTCAATGTGGCCTATTTAAGGTGTCGCTCTTGCGGGCATAAATGGAAATCTCTAATCGAAATGATTTAGATCCAAAAGACATTTATTGACGCCGTCCGCAAAATTCAAACATTATCGGACATGGCGACTCTGACCATCACAGAGACCTCGTTCCAACTTGCCATCGCCGAATGCGCCGATGCCATTGCCGCAAGCAGTTGGGCCACGGCGCGCACGAAGTACGCCGTGGCCGAGGCGATCAATTCCGGCTTGATGGTCCGCCTTACGCAGGGGTCGGTTGACAGGACTCGGCGCGATCAGCTTACGGGGCTGCGCACCGCCATTGACTACGCCGAAAGCAGCGCGGCGCGCCGCGATGAACGGCGGCTGATTCGCACTCAAATGGGGTTCGGATGAAACGCGCGCTCAAAAAGATCATGGAAACAACCGTCGCTGCCGGGCTGCTGGCCGTGAGTCCCCGACGTTATCGGGCGCGTCAGCATTTTCAGCGAATGGATCAAGATGGCGATTACCGCGAAGCATATTTGATGACCATGCGAGCGCGTGGTTATCGGGCGGCGAAAGCTGGGGCGGCTGGTGCGCCATGGTCCAACTCAAGCCGAAGCGCGGACGGCGAGATTTTGATCGATCTTCCGACGATGCGCAACCGGAGCCGCGAACTGGTCCGCGATGACAGCCTGGGGAGCGGGATCATCAACACGTTCGCCGTCAACTGGGTTGGCGCGGGGATGATGGCGCAGGCCAATACGGGCGATCCCGATAAAAACAATAGGCTTGAGGCGGTCTGGAGAGATCGGCGCAACACGCTCTCACCCGCCGACGATCTGACTCATGGCGAGTCCCAACGGCTGATTGCGCGCAAGGTGCTGGAAGATGGAGAGGTTTTGCGCAAGGCCGTCTTTTCGGCGGATGAGCCGGTCTGGTTTGAAACGATTGAAGCGGACCGTCTGGCTACGCCCATTGGCCGGACAAGCGATCCCCGGATTCGATCCGGCGTTGAACGCGATGACGCCGGACGGCCTGTCGCTTATTGGATTTTGGACGCGCCGCCCAACGATGTCTTTCTCGGCGGATCTCCGGCGGGCTTTAAATCAACGCGGTTTTCCGCTGAATTCGTGCGACATCTAAAGTTCACTGATCGGCCCGGCCAGACGCGGGGCGTGCCGATGTGCCACGCGATTTTGCAGGATCTACGCGACTTGGATCTATTGCTTCTTGCCTCGCTCAAGCGGACTCAGATTGCGGCGTGCATGGCCGGGTTTATCCGCTCCGATGTGGCAATCGAGGACATGGCCGAGGTGACGGCTCAAAAGTACGGTTATGTTCTGGACCAGCCGATTGAACCGGGGATGCTGTTTCGGCTTTATCCCGGCGAGAATATTGAAACGCTGATCCCCAACTTCCCGACGCCGGAGCTTGGCCCTTTCGTCATTATGATTGCGCGGCGGATCGGCGCGGCCCTGGGCGTTACCTGGCAGGTCATTCTCAAGGATTTTTCGCAGTCTACTTATTCGAGCGCGCGGACGGATCTTTTGGAAACGCGCCAGACGTACCGTATCCTTCAAACGTGGCTGATCGAAAAGGATTTGAATTGGGAATGGTCAACGGTTATGGCCGATGCCCGTTTGCGCGGGGATCGGCGATTGGCCGACGTGCTCGATGATGAACTCGGCATGGTGCGCTGGATTCCGCCGGGATGGCAATGGGTCGATCCTGAAAAAGAGGCGGCGGCGGCGGAAATAGAATTGCGGATCGGCACGATGACGCTGCGGGATTTGTGCGCGCAGAAGGGAACGGATTGGGAGGAAGTCCAGGATCAACGACTGCAAGAAGAACTGCGCGAGATTTTGAAGCGACAGGAGTTGGGGTTGCCGGAAAAGCCGCAGCCAGAGCCGACAACAAAGGCGATTTCAGGGAACGGGAGAAAACCGATAGAACTTGATGCTGATATTTTCGTCGAAAGGGGAGGGAATCATGGCCGCGAAAATTGAAAAGCCGGACGGCGTTATTATCAGGGGTTTGCCTGAGAATATCGAGGTCCGCGAAATTGATAAGGAGCGGCGCAGCGCAACCTTTGTGGCGGCTACGGAGAACGGTGTTATGACATGGAACGGTCTGGAATATATGCGGATGAGTGGCGCGAGATTAAATCGGTTTCGGAAAAACCCAGTGGTTCTTGATACGCACAATCGTTATGAGGCGGGCGCGATTATCGGCAAGGCAACCGTGAAAATTGAGGATAAAAAACTGCTTGCCGAAATTACATTCGCGCAAACGGATCGCGCCGAGGAAATCTGGCAACTGGTTCAGGGCGGCTTTCTCAAGGCATTGTCCATTGGATATATGCCGGATGCATCAAAAACAAAAATGCTGGAGGCGGGAGATACCGATGGCGAAGGCGAAGACATGATTACCGGCCCGGCGAGTATCGTGCGGCAATGGGAGCTTTACGAGATTAGCGTGGTTCCTGTCCCCGCTGATGCCGAGGCGTTGCGCCGCTCGTCTGGAAATCCTGATTTGTGGCCTCTGGTTATCAGCATGGCCCATACTATTGAGCGCCAAAATAGCGCAGAAAGGAAAGTTGAAATGGAAAACGAAAAGACCGAAGCCGAAAAGCTGAAAGAGGCCGAGGCCGCAAAGATCGAGCAGTCGAAACAATCCGCCGATGTGCGGACGCTTGAGTTTGAAACTGCTCGCGCAGCAGCCATCCACGCCCTTGTTCCCAGGTCTCTCGGCGAGCGCGGAATGAGAATCGCGGATGAATTGATCCTGGGCGATGCCAATATGGACGCCGTCAGAAAGCGATTCCTCGCCGAACTTGCGGCATTGACGATTCCGGTGGGAACGCCTGAGCCGGTTCCGCCGCAGAAGCGGGATGCGCCGGCTGGAAAACTCCGGCTTGCCGAAATCTCCGATGAAGATTTCAAGCGCGCGCTCACGGGCTGAAATTCTCAATCCTTGAAAAATCGAATGGAGGATAAAGACAATGGCGAGTAACAAGACCACCTGGGTTCGGAATCTGCACGGCGCAACCGAACCCTTAATCATGCTGGGGAAGTTTGCGGCGGGCGTGACAGTGCCGATCAAGCGCGGCGAAATTCTGGAGCTTACCGGATCGACGAACACGGAATGGGTTCCGATTGACTCCGATTTTTCGATGGCCGGTAATATTGCGGTCGCCAACGAGGAAATCAAGAGCGGAGATCGGGCTGGTTACTACGAAATCATCGTGCCCCGTCCGGGCGACGTTTTCGAGTTTGCCACCGCTGCCGGAGCCGCCCATGCGGTCGGCGATGACTTCTTCTATTCCGCCAGCCAAACCATTGCCGCGACCGGCACGAACGCGCTGGCTTATGCGGTCGGCCAGGAGAATTACCCGCAGAAGCAAGGGCATCTGTCCGACGATGCGGGCGGCGATGCGGGGACCACGATCAAGAGCCTTTCTTACGCCCGCGTGTGTTTCAAACTGGCCGTTTCGTACTTCGCGGCCTTCAACAAGTAACGGACCGGCGGAGTCGCCGGGCAAATAGAACGGAGGATAAACAGATGGCGAATGAACTCAAATCCAAGCCGCGCATGACTTCGGAGGTGCGTTTCGGAAACAGCAGGCAGATCGACGCCGAAGCCCTGCGCGAATTGGCAAAAAACGATCCGGGAGATTTCGCGGGAAAGGTCCAGGGATTGATCGACACCGGGAAGTTCACGTGGCGAGACGTGCGGAGCTTGCCGGGTTTGCTCAATCGGCTGATGGATATTCAAGTTCCCGCCCGCGTGATGATCGCAGGCGAGGAACGGGCGATCCAGGCCAGCGCATTCCCGTTGTTGGTGGGCGGCTTGACCATCGCGGGGATCAACGAGGCGTATCAGGGCGTCCCGACCATCGGCCAGGAACTCGTGACCGAGATGGAATCGAACAAGAAGATCGTCGAGGTTGCCGGGATCTTGACCGAGGACACGCAGATCGACCGCGTTGATGAAGGCAAGGACTTTCCTGAAATCGGAGCCGGTGAGGAAAAGTACGAGATCCGCTCCAAGAGGAACGGACGGCGGCTTTCGATCACCGCTGAACTGATCGAGGAAAACGACATATCGGGAATCGTGGATCGGATCAACGCCTTGGGCGAGATCGCCGGCGAGTTTGTCGAGGAGCAAACCCTGCGGCGCGTTTGCGACATCGACGGCTCGGCTACCAGCCCCGCAGAGCCTTACGTTTTGCGACTCAACGGAACCGGCACGGCTCTTTACCAAACCGACGCCGATCCGCTGACCCGCCTGCCTTCAACGGGTAATCGGGTTACGACCAATGTTTTGGCCGATGAAACCGATTTGGAAAATGCCCGTGGACGGCTGGCCGCGATGAAAAATAGCATGGGCAAGCGGATCAATATACCGATGAGCCGGTGCACGTTGCTTGTGCCTGATGCCCTGGCCCCGACCGCGCTCAAGATTCTCAACTCCGAGTTGACCCCCGGCGTTGAGAATGAGTACAGCCCGTGGGGTGTGCGCGGGGTTTATCGTCCGCGCCTGCTATCCTCTCCCAAGATGGATGATTTGAGCACCACGGCATGGTACCTGGGCGATTTCCAAAAGCAGTTTCGGCGCAAGTGGAAGCTGCGGTTTGAATACGTGACTCTCGGTATGGACACAGAGAGTTACCTGCGTAGCCGGTTGGCTTTCCAGGCGCGCATCGCTTGGGACTGCGAAATCGGCGCGGTGGATTACGTGTATGTCGTTCAGAACCTGGCCGCGACCACGGCTCCGTAACGCCGATGTCCGGCGATAGCGCACAACAAATAGGGCCGGCCTGTATCCGGTCGGCCCTATTGAATCTTAGCGGAGGTTTAATAAAATGAAATTCAAAACGCTTTCTCGTTGGGGAGCCGCTCTGCTTGCGGCCGGTCTTGCGTTTCTGGTTTTTTCGCCGTTGGTGGATGCGCTTACGGCGGGAATCCGTTGGGGCAGGGATGACGCCAACCGGAATTTCACGAAGCGCGTTTGGATCGACAATCAGTTGGACGTCGATGGCGCGGTCAATTTGAATAGCACCGTCAATGGCAACACCGCGATCCGCGTCTTGAACTATGAGTTTTATGACGTGGACGTTGCCGCAAGTCAAACGGCGGTGGAATGGGGAACGGATGCCAGCGCAACCGTCGGCGGGGCATCGTTTAAAAGGATCGCCGCTCCTGTTGCCGGTTCTGTTATTGGCGTCACAGTCTTTTCCAACGCCGCGTGCACCTCTGGAACCCTAACCGCCGATGTAACGATTGCGGGCACTGCTACGGGATTGCAGGCGGTTTTAAACTCGACCACCGCCACTACGTTCGCCGTTGGGACACAGGCCATTGATACCGATACGTTCACGGCTGGACAAGCCATCGGCGTCAAGGTCACAACAAATTCCGTTTTCGCGCCCACAACGGCGGATGTCGTTGTCAGCGTGATCGTTGAATATTAAGAGTGACGCTTAATGGCCGACACTTATCTATTCCCGCATACGTGCACGATCCAGCGGCGGGCCTCGGCGAGCAACAATGAATTGGGCCAGCCGGTCTATACGTGGAGCAACAATCAGACGGGCGTTGCCTGCACTTTTCAACCCGCAGGAATGAGGGAATTGGCTGGGCGATTCACGTCGGAAGTTGAAGTTGACCGCCTTTTCTTGCCGGATGGAATTGACGTTTTGATCGAGGATCGGATTTCGACGATCGCCAATTCCAGCGGAGTAACCATCGCGGCGGGGCCTTATCAGATCGTTAGCAAAACCCCGTGGGATGGAAGCCATGTGGAGTTGAATCTCGAATTGGTGCGCTAAAATGTCCCCAGTGAAACTTGATGCAAGGATCGAATATAAAAGCCAACTCGGCCAACTCTTGAACGCGGCCAGACACCTCAATCGCGCCGCGCTTTTACGAATCGCCGAAGTAGTGGCGGCTAGAGCGAAGGAACTGGTTCCCGTTGTGAGCGGTCGATTGAAAGAATCCATCAAGGGCAAGGTTCGCAAGCGGCGCGGCGAGGATGAGCTGATGGCTTCGATTAGCACAAATACAAGAAAAGCCATGAAAAAAGAGGGCATAGCAAGATATGGCAAAGGCGCGCCGATCTCCACATACGGCTATGGCCTGGACGTTGAGATCGGCAGGCCGAGCGGAAACTATACATCCACGCCGTATTTGCGTCCTGCGATTGTGCAATCGGAGGCTGGAATCCGCGCCATTTATCAGGAAGAAGCCGCAAGAGCGGCGGCGGCGCAAAAGGACGCAGCGGGAAAAGCAGCATGAATGCCTTGACCGCGCTATACGAACTCTTGATTGCTCAGACGGCCATCGCCGCGCTTGTGGGAACCCGCGTGTATGGTCCGAACCAAGTCATTAAGAAAGCGAATTTTCCTTGCATTCTCATTTCGCGGGTCGGGGGTTCATCGGATCTTGAGGATGAAGTAAGGGCGATTGAAAACGCGATTTTTGATGTGCGTTGCTATGGCAATAGCCAGCCGGAAGCGAACGCCGTTTATGCGGCGTTGCGTGATCTGGACAAGCTGGTCAATCTGAAGACCACTAATTATCATTTCCATGTGATCGAACTGGTCCAAACCGGAAGCGACTTGCCGGAGCAAATCACCGAGTCCGAAAGATGGGATGCCGTGTATTGCTCGCTCAGAGCGGAAATCGAAAAGAAATAGGAGGATCTTGAAATGGCGACCGTTTCAAAAACGACGAACGAGCTTTTGCGAGGGCCTGGCGTTTTGCTTATCGCCAATCAGGGGACCTTGCCGACGGAGGAACTTGGGTATCACAAGAGTCCGATCAAGTTCCAGATCACCACGAACTCCGAGGAAGATACGGTTGAGGATATTGTTGACATCGTCGATAGGATTGTGACTTCCCGAAAAATCGCCATCAGCGGAGCAATCGCTCAGGCCAATATGGACGCTTTGGCGCGGATTCTGGCGGTCACCAAGAGCGGCGAGCAACTCAGCTTGTCGGGCGATCCCGAAGAGCTTGAGTTGGCTGTGCGAGTTATCTCTTCGACGGCAAACCGGAAACCCGTCCATTTGTATTTGCCTCGCGCCAAAAGCGACGCTTCTTTGGAAGTTACCCTTGCTCGTGGCAAAGGGGCGGAGATGGCTTTCAATTTTGGAAGCCTTTACGCTGCCGGGGCATATTTGCGGACAAGCAACGCCATTCAAGATTTGACGATAGCGGTCGGCTCTGTTACGCGGGTGCAGGCCGCTCCGACAACGACAATCTCTTGGCTGCGTTTGGCTGGTGAAGGGGCGGCGGCGGATGACCTCACTATCGTTGCGGAAGCGGGCCTGACAGACGGTGAGATTATCCGCGTTTGTATTTTCAGCGCAGCGCAGCCCATTACTATTAAACATGCGGCGGGCTTGCTGGTGCTAAAAACAGCCGCCGATTTCGTGATGACCAGCGTGGCCGATTGGATCGATTTGTATTATGATACCACCGGATCGGCATGGAAGGAAATCGCGCGATATGACGCCAACTAAACGGACAAAAGAACAAATGCTTGCGGGTGCGCCAATCGAGTTTGAATTGAATGGGCGCAAACTATCGGCGAGTCCGCCTGGGTTTGGCGAGGGAATGCTGTTGCGGGCAAGGATCATTGAGTTTGAAGTTGAATCCGGTTTGCGGCGCGCGGACTACATCAACGAGGAAGCGAGTCTCTCCGGCGGGGAGATCGTTGTTCGTGAACCCTCGCCCGAAGCGGCGGCGCGGCTGCTTCGGGCGATGCCGCAAATGCTTGAATTCCTGTTAGATTTCGCGGGGATCGGCGAAGCCGAACGGATTGAGATTGACAGGGATCTCGGTAAAAATGTTGATGAAGCCTGCGGTCAAATCGCAAGCGCATATTATGGAAAGCTGGTCGCCTCTCTAAACCCTACTTTGGCCGCGAAGATGAATCCGACGGATGGACCGGCGAAGACTCCGAGCGGCACGGCGCGCTGATCGAGCGGCCAGAGGAAATGTATTTGCTTCTGCGCGATCTGTGGCCCGGCCTCAGTCCACGGCGGATCAATACGGATTTTACGGTTGAACAGGCTCTTCTTCTTTTGAACGCAGAGGAGGGTTGGCAGAAGAAACGCAAGGCATCCGCCGAGCAAGTGGAGCGCGATGGCGAAATGATCGGAGAAACCGAAATGTTGAATGAGCTTGGAGCAGGATAATGGCTGGAGTTGCAGAGTTCTCTCTTGGCGATGCGGTTATTAACATCGTGGGCAACGTTGCGCCTGGACTTAATAAAGCGTTGGGAGACGCCGAGCGCAGAGTTAATAGAAGCATGGGGAATATACGCAAGATGGCCGGTCAGGTCGGGACGGCGATGCTGGCCGCAGGGGCGGCGATCACCGGCGCGTTTGCCGTCATGGTTAAAAAGGCCGAGGCGTTCGGTTCGACGATCAATGACATGGCCACGAAGACCGGCATGTCCACCGAGGCTCTTAGCGGATTCGCCGTTGCGGCGGATTTGAGCGGGCTAAGTCTGGAGGGGGTGGCAAATGCCGTTAAGTTCATGCAGAAGAATTTATTTGCAATGGGGGATGAGGCCGACAAGTCCGGCAAAAAACAAAAAGATGCATCCGAGAAAATCGCACGCGCGATCAAGGATGAAGAAGATGCTCTAAGTAAGACCAATATTCAAGCACAGCGAGCAACGGCCAATTATCAGGATCTTGCGGGCAAGACCGGACATACCGCCGCCCAAACTCGGCATTATAACGAACGGATGGAGGATCTGCGCGACGAATATAAAAAACATGAAGAGAAAATCAAGGAACTCAAAGCCGCAAAAGATGAGGATGCCGAGGCAACCGACAAGGCAACTCAGGCGATCAAGGATCTCGGTCTGAGTTTAGAAGCATTGAAAAAACTAAAGCCGGAGGAACAATTCAAGCAGATCGGCTCAAAGATTTCCGCCTTGCCGACCGCGCTGGAACGCACTGGTTTTTCGTTGGCGATCTTCGGCAGAGCCGGAACGGATATGCTCCAGATGTTCGCGGGCGGTCCCGAAGCATTTGAAGAACTGACCGGCTGGGCTAAGAAACTTGGCGTCGAATTATCGGGGGAACAAGCCGCGAAACTAGATATGTTTGGCGACAAACTCGCAATAGTTAAGTGGGCATTGCTTGGAGTGGCCGTGAAAATCACGGAAGATCTGCTGCCGACATTGCTCCCATTGGCGGACAAAATTGCCGA
>CAKKOZ010000120.1:11785-13091 GCA_919901335.1 Nitrospiria bacterium
GCGCGCCCTCGGCGGTCCCGTCATGGCCGGTCGGTCCTACCTGGTTGGCGAACGCGGACCGGAAACATTTGTGCCTTGGCAATCGGGAAGCATCGTTGCAGCGGGCGGCGGCGCGCAGACTTTCAATATCTCGATCCAAACTCAGAGCATCCGCGACCTGGATAATGATTCCGCGATCCAGTCGATTTTCCGGCGCATGGGGCGGATCTCGAAAAGGCAAAGCGGACGATGACACTGATTCCCAGAGCGTGTTTGCATAGCGGCGGGGCTTGGACGCCGTTCATCCCGCCGTACAATCTGTCGGTCATTGTCCGGCCCGCGCTCAACGTCATTCATCGGGCCATCCCTTTTGCCGCAACGAAATTTGTCTACGGCACGAATCGGGAATTCGATATTGAAATCAGCGGAGAATTCAATGAGACAACGATTGCCGCCGGCTTGACCGTTCAGGATTCGCTTTTAACCGCGCTTCTGGGCAGCGGTTGGGATACGCCGCAGACGGTTCATTTTGCCAGGTGGTATGATAGTGCCGGAATCTACAAGGGCATCTATCGGACGTGCGAGGTGATTGACGGGCCGGTGTTCGAGCGCGGAAAAGGCGCGACGGAAAAGCATCGCCGGTTTTCATTCAAACTCAAATGTCGCGGTGGCCGGGCTGCAACCGAGCCGGGAGGAACGCAGCCCGGCACAAGTCCTTACGAAGCTCATCTGCCATCGGGCATCACGGGAGGTACCGTCGCCGTGCCAATCGCTCAATACTACCAGGCGTTATTCGAGTTCGACGATATGATCGAAGTGACGGACGCCACCAATGTTTCGATTATGCAAAAGGAAATCGTCATGCTGGGCGATGGGGCATCCATGATCGCCAAGGGGCTTTATTGCGCGGGAGCGCGGATGGCCGGCGCAGGCGCGACGATCATCAAGATTTCCAACCTGGGTTATGCCGGAGCGGGGAACGTGATTACCCTGACGATTCCCGCATTGGCGACAACGGCGGCTTTGGTCACGGGGACTTTGACGATCACTGCGGGGAGCAAGCTCTATGCCTTTTGCACGCAAGCAGGCGGCCACGCGGGGCTGAAAATCATGGTCCCGATTTCAAGTTAAGGCGGTTCGTGACATGACGAAAAAACTGATTTTCGCGGGTCTTTTCCTGATAATGGCGATCTCGGTTCAAGCCCAGCGGGTCGGCAATATTCCCGTGCAAAAGGTTCATTTTTGGAATAACACCACGCTCACCAGTACCACCGTTGACAAGGCGTGGATCGACACTGTTTATCGGGCTGGGGGAACGGACGTTGCC
>CAKKOZ010000120.1:13191-14291 GCA_919901335.1 Nitrospiria bacterium
GACGTTGCGATTGCCGACGGCGGCACGGGCGCAAGCACGGCGACGGGAACAGGCATTCCCGTATTCGATCAATCGCCAACGATTTACACGCCAACGATAAACTCCACCAATTTAGGCGGGAATACGACGTTTCCTAATGGTTTCGATTTCCGGCCTTCGGCCAATTCGACAACGGCGATCAATATCGCCCAGGCGGACGGAACGGATTTCGTCAATTTCGACACCACGAATCGGCGGGTTGGCATCGGCGGAATCGCGGCCCCGGCGCAACGGCTGGATGTCAACTATGGCAATCTGCGGTTCAATACGATTACCGCGCCGATTGCCGCAAGCGGAGTATCCCAGGGCAGCGGCGGATCACTGGGGGATTCGGACGGCGTGAACGCCTATAAATGGAAGGTGACTTACGTTTCCGCCGAGGGCGAAACCGAAGCCGGAACCGTATCGGCGGCGGTGAACACCGTGGCGAGCGATTCGGTTCTTTTGACAATTCCGGTCAGTTCAAATTCCTTTGTGACCTCCCGCAAAATCTATCGCAATAAAATCGCGGTCCCCACGGCGTATTATTTAGTAACCACGGTTGCCAATAACACAGCTACCACCTACCTGGACACCACAGCGGACGGATCGCTCGGAGCAAGCGATGTCACCTACAAGGACAATACGACTGCGGGACAACTTTATATTGACGGAAGTTTGTTCGGCTGGGTTGGAAATTACAGCGCGGCCTTTGGCAAGGGGGCTTTGCCCATTGGAACCGGAATCAGCAATACCGCGTTTGGTGCGAATGCGATGGTGAGCGGATTGAATGCGTCCTACAACACGGCTTTCGGCAGCGCGGCATATCGGTATAGCACGGGAACCAATAATGCGGCGTTTGGTTTTAGTGCAATGAATAATACAACCGGATCTTACAATAGCGGATTCGGAACGAGCGTTTTTAATGTATTGTCCACGGGGAGTTACAATAGCGCGTTTGGGCGGCAAGCACTGGTGAGCCTGACCACCGGAATCGGCAATATTGGAGTCGGCGCGTCATCCGGCGAAGGAACCGATCCGACCAACAACAAGGCCACCATCGACGATTACAGCGGCTATAT
>CAKKOZ010000121.1 GCA_919901335.1 Nitrospiria bacterium
TGTCATACGGGAGTGATACTGTCATACCTGCGGGGAATAGAACTGTCATACCCTGCTAGAATGGTGCGGGTAATCCTTAATCCCGCACCCCATGACATCCATCACTATGTCCGCACGAGAA
Source organism: Nitrospiria bacterium (assembly GCA_919901335.1). Lineage (GTDB taxonomy): Bacteria > Nitrospirota > Nitrospiria > JACQBZ01 > JACQBZ01 > JACQFA01. Next base: position 122 of record CAKKOZ010000121.1, read on the forward strand.
CTCGATCGGTACGAGGTCATCCAGCGTCTCATTCGGAAAGAGGTAAACGGCACGGATGCCGCCCAGCTCCTCCACCTTTCGGTCCGACAGGTGAAGCGTCTGAAACGCCGGGTCCGAACACGCGGAGCCCGTGGTCTTCTCCACGGCAACCGGGGGAAACCGAGTAACCGGCGGATGCCGACAACCGAACGAGCGCGGATCATCACGCTCATCAAGCAACGGTATGCCGACTTCGGTCCCACCCTCGCCACCGAACAACTCATGAACCGCCACCGCATCCACCGCGATCCGACGACGATCCGCGATCTCCTGGTGGCGGAAAAACTCTGGGTTCCCAAACGCGTGCCGGCCGGATCAGCGCATCGGATGTGGCGGCAACGACGGTCGCGGTATGGGGAGATGCTCCAGTTCGACGGATCGTACCACCACTGGCTCGAGGATCGCGGCGGTACCGGTGAGCTGTGCCTCCTCGCGGCAGTGGATGATGCGACGGGAAAGATTGTGCACGCAGAGTTTGCCGCGCACGAAGGGGTGATCCCCGTCTTCACGTTTTGGAAGGGGTATGTCGCAGCGCACGGTGCCCCCCGGAACATCTATTTAGACCGCTTTAGCACGTACAAAATGACGCAAGCGGTCGCCGTCGAGAACCATGAGCTCGTGACCCAGTTGCAACGGGCAACCGAGACGCTGCGGATCGAGCTCATCACGGCGTACAGTCCGCAGGCGAAGGGACGGATCGAGCGGTTATTCGAAACGCTCCAGGATCGTTTCGTGAAAGAACTCCGGCTCGCGGGGATCGACACCGTCTCGGCGGCGAACACCTTCCTCACCGAGACGTACCTCCCGCAATTCAATACGCAGTTCGCCGTACCTGCGGCCGAGCCGGGTGACCTCCACCGTCCGCTTACCGCACGAGAACGTGGCGAGCTGGGTGCGATCTTCGCGCGACAGGAGACGCGAGTGGTGCACAACGACTTTACAATTGCCTTCCAGAAGCAGTGGTACCAGTTGACCAAAGAACAACCGGTCACGGTGTGCAAGAAAGACCCGGTCACGATCGAAGAACGACTCGATGGATCCGTGTGGATGCGGCTGCGCGGGAAGTACCTCGCGTACACGCGTTTACCCGAACGGCCGAAGGGGGTTAAAAATATTCCGTGGGTCCTTCCCGCAACGGTGAAGCCGCGTAAGGTTTTCATCCCCGCTCCGAACCATCCGTGGCGACAGAAGATTGATCTCAATATTCAGAAACACGTCGCACAAACCGTCAGTGGGTATGACATTTCTATTCCCCGGAAACTATGACATTTCTATTCCCGTTTGACA
>CAKKOZ010000122.1 GCA_919901335.1 Nitrospiria bacterium
TTGTAGATTTCCAAATTAGCGTCGTAGCCGTGCCGTTGAATTTCCCCGAAATAGTATCGTAGCTTGGAGCTTGAAGACAGCCTTAATTTGGGAAAATGGGGAGCGCCGTCCCGCGCTTGTCCGCCTCTGGCGGGCTTGACCGGAAAGAAAGAATGACACAGAAGCGGTGGCTCCATGCGTCGCGCCCCGTCTTTTATCGGTAGTGCCGTTGAATTTGATGAATATCGAACCCATCTGAAGTCAGTATCGTGTCCGCGTTGCCGTGCCGTGGGTAATCTCAATCGGCATGGATTTTTACGGGGTAATGTGGATAAAGGTTGCGAGTTGGTGGTGCGAGGCTGGCGGATTTTCTGCAGCGATCGGGGGCGTCGTCGCGGGTGTGGGCGAACTCATTCCATTCTACTGGCGAGCTGTCTGCGTCGCAGGACGATCAGATCCCCGAACCTCTGGAAATTTTTGGAGGGCCTGGTTTCGGGGCTTTGCGTCAAGAGAGCATGGGAAAAGTTGGCATCCGATTTAACCCTGAAATACGGCTATCGAATGGCCCGGGCCATGCAGCGGGCGCATTCCAAAATACGCACCCTTCTTTACCGGGTGAAACCGCCGCCGGTGGTGGCGAGCAACCATCCCCTTGAACAAACCGGGTGCCATCTGCGGGAGGTTTTCCCCAAGGCTGCATGTCCGGTCAGCGCGTTTCATCTGAATTTTCAGCAACCATTTCTCGGATGACCAGGTTGGAAGTTCTGTGGCGATGAGAATATTTCTATGGATGGAAACGCTTGAGCCGATCTCAGCCGTGTCACGGCTGCGGTGGCCATCATTCAAATGTCTTTAAACGAATCCTGGAGAGAAATTTTTGTGCGAGCGTGCGTGAAATCGCCCCAATCCCGTTTTTGCATCTCCAACGATGGTTCGCGCGGGCTCTTCTGATTCGTTTTAACGGGCACCGGGGCCGGTTGAAATTATCAATCGCGGATTTCCAGGCTGTCGTCGTAGCGGTAACCGCTCCGGAACAAGCAATGGCCCGGCAACGCATGGTGTCCATTGCGGAAATGAATGGAGTGGGGATAGCCTCCGACCATTCCAACCCAATCCTTACAACGGAAATTTCCATGAAAAATCCCACCCCCTATCTGAAAATGCGCGTGTTGGGCGCCATCGACATGGCCCCCGGCATCTCCATCCGTGATCGAATCCGTCATGTGTCCCAGATGCCCTTTACGGACGAGGATGGAATCGTTCGCACCTTCACCTGGCGCACCATCTCCACCTGGCTTTACCGATACAAGAGCCAGGGAGTCACCGGAATGCAGAATAAAACCCGTTCCGACAAGGGCTCTCCTCGCAAGGTGGTCCCGGAAAAGGTTCTGGAGGCCGTCGAGCAGGCCCTCCCTTTTTTCCGGGGGAAATCCCATCGCTTGAGCGAGATTTACCGTGTTTGCATCGAGCGCGGATTGCTTCGCCGAGAGGAAATCGCCCCCAACACTTTCCGCCGCACCGTTGCCCAATTTGAAATGCTCAAACCGGATGCGGAGGTCACCAACAAGCAGCGCCTGGCTTTTTCCAAGGAGCATGCCAATGAAATGTGGCAGGCCGACACCATGTTCGGTCCCTATCTCAAGGTCGGTTCCCACTCCGTTCAAACCAAGCTCATCGCCTTCATTGACGATGCCTCACGCGTGCTCTGTCATGGTGAATTCTTCCTCCAGGAAAATATCGACACGCTCATCAAGGCTTTGCGTTCGGCCCTCTACAAGCGCGGCGTGCCCGAAAGCTTGTATGTGGACAACGGCTCCATCTATTCCTCCAAGGAAATCACCCTCATTTGCGCCCGAATCGGCTGCATCCTCTGTCACACGCCGGTGAGGGACGGAGCGGCGAAAGGAAAAATTGAGAGATTTTTCAGGTCCGTCCGGGAGGGTTTTCTCATCCGTCAACTGGATCTTTCCAGCCTGGAAGTTTTCAACCGCCAGTTCATTGCCTGGGTCGAGGAGGAATACAACGACCGCACCCATTCGGCTATCGGCATGAAGCCCATTGACCGTTTTGGTCTGGATCTCAAGCGCATCCGGTTCCTGCCGCCCAACGATGTCACCGATGAATTCTTCTTCATGGAAGAAACCCGCCAGGTCAAAGTTGACAATACCTTCTCGATCAAAAACCAGCGCTTCGAGGCCCCGGCCGATTTGCGCAACCGCTCCATCCAGGTTCGCTTCGACCGCCACAGCTTCTCCAAGGTCATCGTCTATTTCAAGGGCTCCCGCATCGGCCAGGCCCAGCCTTTGGATCCTACGGCCAATGACCGGCATCCAAACCACCCATTTCACCCTTCCCAGGTTGGCGCTGCCAGTGGGCAGGGCGACTTTTCTCCCAGTAATCCCAACCCTCAACTCCCAAAATCACCATGATCCGTTCCTATTTCGGTCTCGCACGCAATCCCTTCGCCCCGGAAACCCTCACCCTCTTGCCCTACCAGCAGGATATTTTCCAAACTCTCAAGGTTCACTGCCAACAAGGAGGACTTTGCCTGCTCCTGGGTGAGCCCGGCACCGGAAAATCCTCCATCAAACAATCCCTCAAAGATCATGATCCAAAGCGCCTCATCACCCCAACCGTCAGCCGCACCCTCCATACCTACTTCAATATCCTGCGTATCCTTTGCGAGGCCTTCTCCATCGGCTTCGAGGGCGGCACCTTCAAATGCGAAAAACGCCTCATCGAGGAAGCCTTCAACTTGAATCAACTCGGAAAAATGATCGTCCCCATCATTGACGACGCCCATTTGATGGAAATCGAAAGTTTGCGCAAACTACGCCTCCTCTTCGAGGACTTCCCAAAAAATCATAACTTGATTCTCATCGGACAACCCGACCTCCTCACCAACATCAACCTATCCGTCCACCAGGACATCAAATCCAGAATTACCTATTCGGTCATCCTCCCGCGACTCAATCCCGACCAGGCCAGCGAGTTCATCTTGAGCCAGATGGACCTCGCCGGTCTTGGCCATAACACCCTCTCTGAGGAAGCCTTGGCGCTCATCGTCCGTTCCTCGGAAGGCGTGGTCCGCCGAATCCGCAATCTCTGCCTCTCCTGCCTCCTGGAGGCCGTCCGAGACCAGACCAAAAAAATTGACCTCAAACAGGTCAATCGAGTCCTCATCCAACCCCACTGGAGACATCAACATGACCTGGTCCAAAGCTGAAATCAGACAGGCGCGCAAAATCCCACTGGAACCCTTGCTCCGTCAGAATGGAGTCCAGTTGCGGGAACTCCCAGGGGAAAACTACCAGATCCAAGCTTTCGGCGATCTCATCGTTCGCGACTGCTACTGGATCTGGAAATCTCGCCAGCTCCAGGGAAACACCATCGATTTCTTCATGATTGTCGAAAATCTCACTTTCGCCCAAGCCATGCAGCAAATTTTGCCTGGCTTGCCGAATCCCGCCAAGGCGGGAGAAGGCGGCGGCTCACCGTCGCCCCCAAACCACGCCAGCCACTTACAAATTATTTCCAATCTGCCATCGTAAAAAACACATCGTCCCCGCCCTGAAAATCAACGCCTTACGCCCAAAATCCTACGATGACAATTCGGAACGCTTTTTTTCCACATTGCCATCGTATCCCGCAAAATCATGCCCAATTTCATTTCCAAACTCTCCGGAAGACGGTGAAAGCGTGGAAATGTGCTCAGAATTGTTCGATGACAATTTGGAAATCCGCTATGCTGTCAATTTGGTACGGCACA
>CAKKOZ010000123.1 GCA_919901335.1 Nitrospiria bacterium
CCGACGGTCTGTTCGGGCTGCCGCGGGACGCATCTGGAGATGCTGGGCGCCGGCACGGAACGGGTCGAGGAGTTTTTCAAGACCCGTTTCCCATCGGCGAGAATCCTCCGTCTGGACCGGGACACGGCGCGTCCGGGCGACGCGGCGGCCGCGATCGAGCGGCTGAACCGGTCCGAGCTTGATCTGATCATCGGAACGCAGCTCCTGTTGAGCGGTCCCCGGATGACCCGTCCGGGACTGATCGGCCTGTTGCTTGCGGACGGGGCTTTTCATCTTCCGGACTTCCGTGCCGGCGAGCAAACGTTTCAACTGATCTCCCGAATCCTGGGCTTTTCGGCCGGCGGCGAGGTGATTCTCCAGACCTATCATCCCACGCATGAGAGCATCGCCTGGGCCGTGACCGGCGATCCGAAAGAATTTTATGAAAAGGAGATGGCCCAGCGGAAGGCCCTGGGATACCCGCCGTTCATGCGGCTTGCGGCCGTCACCGTGAAGGCGTTAAACGAGTCGAAGGCCGAAGCCGCGGCACAGCAATTGGCCGAACGGTTGAAGCGGGCGGTCCGATCGGACGATCCTCGGCCCGGTCTTCAAATCCTCGGCCCGGCCGCCGCGATGCGGCCCCGGCTCCGCGGAAAATACCGACGACAGATCCTGATCAAGGCGCCCGACAGCCGAACGCTTCATGAGGCGCTTCAGTCCGCGTTGCGGTCGGTCCGGGCCGAGCCGGGCCGAGCCCGGGTCTGGTTTGAAGTGGATGTCGATCCCCAAAGGATCGTATAGCCGCTCCGTTGATTGACAATATCCCGGCGGCTTCCTATAATACCGCTTCCACCGATTTGCGGGGCCGAAGTGGCGGAATGGTAGACGCGCACGTTTGAGGGGCGTGTGGGGAAACCCGTGGGGGTTCAACTCCCCCCTTCGGCACCATTTATATCGGGGGGCCGCTGCGGCAAAGAAGGGGCGAAGGTCCTCACCTGCCCCCCGTGCCCCCGCGCCTCTCGCGGCAGAGCCGCGAACCGGCTCATTTATATTTGGCGGCCCGTTGCCCCCAAGCCCCGCCTTCAGGAACAGAAGCGCGTGCTGGCCGTGTCATGAAAATCAACGAAATTTATAAAAGCATTCAGGGCGAATCCACGTATGCCGGCCGGCCCTGTGTCTTTATCCGGACGACGGGCTGCCACCTTCGTTGCGAATGGTGCGATACGGCACACGCCTTCGATGAAGGCCGGGAGATGACCATGGAGACCCTCCTGGCCCAAGTCGAGACCTATTCCTGCCGATTAGTGGAGCTCACTGGCGGTGAGCCGCTTCTCCAGAAGGAAGCGCCGTTGCTGGTGACGAAACTACTGGACGGCGGCTATACCGTTCTCATTGAAACCAGCGGGAGCCTCGACATTCGGCCGATGGATCCGAGGGCGGTTATCGTAATGGATATCAAATGTCCCGGCAGCGGAATGTCCGGGGCGATGCGATGGGACAATATTTCGGCGCTCAAGCCGACCGATCAGGTCAAGTTTGTGATCCAAGATCGCTCCGATTACGACTGGGCGGTCGGGGTTTTGGAGCGATACCCGCTTTTAAATCAGCGCATCGTTCTCTTTTCACCGGTTTTCGGGACGATGGATGCCCGGCGGCTGGCCGAATGGATTTTAGAGGACGGCCTCTCGGTTCATCTCCAGCTTCAGTTGCACAAATACATCTGGCATCCGGAGGCCCGGAGCGTCTGATGCAGAAACCGGCGCAGCCATAGAAAGGGGTCGGCGTACCATGGATGTAAAGATAAAAAAAGGCAGGATCGAAAAAGAGGCGGCCGAAGCGATCGTCCTCAGCCATTTTGAAGGCGAGGAATCACTTCTCGAAGAGACCGCGGCCGTGGACCGTGCGCTCGGGGGACAAATCCGGGGTTTAATCGCCAGCGGCGAGTTTACCGGGAAGCTGAACCAGATTTTGATGCTGCATCTCCGGGGCGGAATCCCGGCCAGGCGGATCCTTCTCGTCGGGCTGGGGAAGAAAAAGGAGGTCGGCACGGAGAAAATCCGTCAGGCCATGGGCTCGGCCGGCCGTTCGATCCGCGAGGCTGGAATCAAGTCCTTCTCAACGCCGCTTCACGGACGCGGACAGAACAAGATCTCGCCATCCGAATCGGCGCAGTCCATTGTGGAAGGATGCCTGCTGGGCCTTTATCAATTCACGGCCTACCGGACGGAAAAACGCGACGAGATCAAAGAAGTATCACAGATCACGCTTGTGGATCGCACCGGCGGAAAAATTGCGGAGGTCGCCGGCGGGAGCCGAAGCGGACAGATTCTGGCGGAAGCCGTGAATTTCGTCCGCGACCTTTGCAACCATCCTTCCAATGTGGTGACGCCGTCCCGTCTGGCGGAGGAGGCCCGGACCCTCGCAAGGGAATTCGGTCTGACCTGCCGCGTCATCGAAAAGAACGAGGCCGAATCGCTCGGCATGGGTGCCTTCCTCAGTGTGGCGCGGGGGAGCCTGGAGCCGCCCAAGTTCATCATCCTTGAGTATCGCGGCGGGAAGAAGAGGGACGCTCCGATCGTGATCGTCGGCAAATCCGTCACGTTCGATTCCGGCGGGATCTCGATCAAGCCGGCCGAAAAAATGGAGCAGATGAAGACGGATATGTCCGGCGGCGCAACCGTGCTGGGAACGATGAAGGCCCTGGCCCAGTTCCGGCTTCCCATCTCGGTGGTAGGCATTCTTCCCGCGACCGAGAACATGCCCTCCGGCACGGCCGTCAAGCCCGGCGATGTCGTTCGGGCGATGTCCGGGAAAACGATCGAGGTCATCAATACCGATGCGGAAGGCCGGATGATCCTGGCCGACGCCCTTGCCTATGCCGCGCGCTACAAGCCCTCGGCCATCGTGGATCTTGCAACCCTGACCGGGGCCTGCGTCGTGGCGCTGGGAAGTCACGCGACCGGGGTGATGGGGACGAACCCGAAGCTGATCGAACGCTTAAAGGCGGCCGGCGAGCATTGCGGCGAACGGGTCTGGGAACTGCCGCTGTGGGATGTATACCATGAACAGATCAAGAGCGACGTGGCCGATATGAAGAACGTGGGCGGTCGCGGCGGCGGGGCGATCACGGCGGCCGCTTTCCTCCGGCAATTCGTGGGCGACACTCCCTGGGCGCACCTGGACATCGCCGGAACCTCCTGGAACGATGAGGCCCGCCCCTATGCCCCCAAAGGCGCGACGGGCGTGGGGGTGCGGCTTCTGATTCAGTGGCTGACCGAGATGAGCCGGGGCAGGGCATGACGCTCAAAGAAAAAATCGGCCAGATGTTCATGGTGGGCTTCGACGGCGCCGTCCCGTCCAAGACCGTATTGCGGTTGATCCGGGAAGCTCGCCTCGGCGGGGTGATTCTGTTTGCACGGAACCTCCGGTCTCCCGCGCAGACCGCCCGGTTGTCAAACGCCCTTCAGTCCCAATCGCAAAAAATGCCGGTGTTGATTTCGATCGATCAGGAAGGCGGACGGGTCTCACGGCTGCCAAAGGGTTTTTCGATCTTTCCCGGAGGCGCGCAACTGGCGGCCTGTCATTCGCCGGAGTGGGTTTATCGCGTGGCCGAGGCGACGGCGAAAGAGCTTCGGGCGGTCGGGATCAATATGAACCTGGCGCCGGTGCTGGACGTTGCCACCCACCCGGCCAATCCGGTGATCGGGGACCGCGCGTTCGGGGCCAACCCCGTCCTGGTCAGCACGTTGGGCCTGACCATGATCGCGGGTTTTCAGGATAACAACGTGATCGCATGCGGGAAACATTTTCCGGGCCACGGGGACACGGGCGCCGATTCACATAAGGAGCTTCCACGCGTCGCGCAGGGCCTCCGGCGGCTCCGCGAGGTGGAGCTTCGGCCGTTTCTCCACACGATCCAGAATGGCCTGGCCTCGATCATGACGGCGCATGTGCTCTATCCCGCGCTGGACCCGGACGAGCCGGCCACGCTTTCCAGGCGGATCGTCACCGGCCTGCTCCGGGAGGACATGGGCTTCAAGGGGGTCGTGATCACGGATGATCTGGAGATGGCCGCGATCTCGGATCGGCACGGGCCGGGCGAGGCGGCCGTGAAGGCGATCGAGGCCGGCGCGGATCTCGTTTTAATCTGTCATGATGAAGACAAGCAGCTTGCGGCGACGGAAGCCGTGGCGCAGGCCGTGAAGAAAAAACGAATCAGCGAGGCCCGGCTCGACCAGTCGCTGCTGCGAATCCTCCAGATGAAAGAAAAATTTCTCCCGCCCTACCAGCCGGCCGACCTCGCGCAGGTCAAAGACATCGTCGGCTGCTCCGCTCACAAACACCTGCTTCAGGAAATCAAAGAAAAGACCGAAGCCCTCGCGGCCGTCAAGACGACCTGAGCGCAGTTTGTGTTCGTAAGACTATGCCTGTACAAGATAGGCCGCGATCAGGACGATGACGAGGCCGAGGGCGAGGATGGTGTCGGAGACCCAGTCCGAGGCTCGCCCGGGCGATGGCGATGAAGCTCCCCCGGCCGGGATCGCGCGTGCGGGGGCCATCCCGACGTCGTGAATCGCGGTGAGGCCGATCACGATCAGTACGAAAAACAGTTTGAGCATCAGAACCGCGCCCCAGGCGGACTCTATGCGCGCCGAGCCGCCTTCATGAATCAGGAGGACCATGCCCGTCGCCAGGAGCGTCGCGAGGCTGAGCCACCGAAGGGTTTTATAACGGGAGTCCATGCGGACGAGAATACCGGTCAGGAGGTCCTGGCCTTTGGCCGGCGGGGAGATGCCTGCCAGGGAGGATCTCAGCACCAGCCGGTGAAAAAGCATGCCGCCGACCCACGTGAGGGCGGCAATAAGGTGGATCCCGATGAGCAACGTCGAGGCCATGATCTCTACAACGTCACGATGTCGAACTGTTCAATGTGAAGCTTTGAGTCGGCCTTGATGATCACCTTTTTGTGGAACTCCCGTTCCAACTCCTCGATGCTCTGGCGTTCCTCGTCGTAGAGAAGGTTGGCCACGTCCGGGTGGACGCCGATGATGATCTTTTTGCTTTTAGGGGAGCTCCCGATCTTTCGAATCTCGCGGAACAGCTCGTAGCATACGGTGGCAGCCGATTTGGTGTAGCTTCGTCCCTCGCAATAACTGCAGGGCTCGCACAGGATCCGCAGCAGATCCTCGCGCGTGCGCTCGCGCGACATCTCGACCAAGCCCAGCTCCGATATACGTAGAATTCGGCTCTTCGCCCGGTCCTTGCTTAGGGCCTCCTGCAGCAGGTTGAAGACCTTTTCGCGGTTCCGCTCCCGTTCCATATCGATAAAATCAATCACGATGAGCCCGCCGATGTTCCGAAGCCGCAGCTGGTAGGCGATCTCCTTCACCGCCTCCAGGTTGGTCTTCAAGATCGTATCCTCGAGATGCCGTTTGCCCACGAACCGGCCGGTGTTGACGTCAATCACCGTGAGGGCCTCGGTGTGATCAATCACGATGTACCCGCCCGACTTGAGCCAAACCTTGCGGCCGAGCGCCTTGGAGATTTCCAGTTCGATCTCCAGGTTGTCGAACAGCGGCTCCTCCCGATCGTACAGCTCGACGCGCGAGCTGAGATCCGGCATGAACGTGTTGACGAATTCCTTGATCCGTTCGTATTCCGGCTTGGCGTCTACGATCAAGCGGTCCACCTTGTGCGTGAACAAGTCCCGGATCGTCCGGAAAATCAGGTCGAGATCGTTGTGGAGCAGGGCCGGCGCCGCCGAGGTTTCCTTCTTCTTTAAGATGTTCTTCCAGACCAGCTCCAGGAAGGCCATGTCGGCCTGGACCTCGTCTTCCGTCATGCCCTCGCTGACCGTCCGGACGATATATCCGGTCCCGGGTTTTCGGAACCGGTAGATCAGGTCCTTGAGCCGTCCGCGTTCATCGTCCCTCTCGATGCGTCGTGAAACGCCGACATGATTGACGTTCGGCATGAAGACCAGATACCGTCCCGGGAGGGAGACATACATGGTCACGCGGGGGCCCTTGGTTCCCATCGGCTCCTTCGTCACCTGGACCATGATCTCCTGTCCTTCCTGCAGCAGGCCTTCGATGGGTCGATTCCCGGCGCGGCGGGGCTTCGGCCGGGACGGCGGCCGCGTTTCGGTCCCCGGTGCTTCGCGTTCGGTGTTTCCCTCGACGACCGGTGCTTCCTCGCCCCCGTCACCCACCGCATCGGGAGACGCCGTGATCGGCGGTTCGGTCGGGGCCGCATCGGCGGCATCCGCCGCCTCGGTTCCCTCGGGAGGCTCCGGTGCCTCGTCCTCTTTTTCTCCGGCCTCCTCCATAAACCGGGAATAGTCGTCCATGTGAGTCGCGATGTCGTCCACATAGAGGAAGGCCGCTTTTTCCTGTCCGATCTCCACAAAGGCGGCCTGCATGCCGGGAAGGACCTTTACCACGCGGCCTTTGTAGACGTTTCCGACAATCCCCTGGTCTTTGCGGCGGTCAATGTAGATCTCCGTGAGCATCCGGTTTTCCAGAACGGCCACGCGGGTCTCCTCACGGGCTGCGTTGATCACGATTTCAGTTGCCATCTTGATTTCCTTTCCTCAAGTCCCTCAATAAAATAGCATAAAGCGGCGCTTTTTGATATTCAATAACAGTCCCAGGCCGGCCAGGGTCGTCAAGATCGAGTTCCCGCCGTAGCTCATCAGCGGGAGTGGAACGCCTACGACCGGCACCACGCCGAGGGTCATGCCGATATTCACGGCGAGATAGAATACCAGCATGGCGACCACGCCGACCGCCAGGAAGACGCCCAAATGATCTTTGGCCTTGTCGGCCACGTCAAGTCCCCACCAGATCAAGAGAAAATAGAGAATGAGCAGAAGCAAGACGCCCATAAAACCCCACTCTTCGGCGAAGACAGAAAATATGAAATCGGTATGGCTTTCCGGCAGAAACTTCAACTGGCTTTGAGTCCCCCCGAACAGTCCTTTGCCGAAGACCCCCCCCGATCCGATCGCGATCTTCGACTGGAGGGCGTGATAGCCGCGGCCCATCGGATCCACGGCCGGATTGATGAATGCGATGAGTCGGTTCCTCTGATAGGGCTTGAGCGCGTTCCAGAACATCTCCCAGGCGAACGGAAAGGCCATGAGTGAGATGAGAATCGAGACGCCGATGGTCCGGGACCGCAATCCGATCAAAAAAACCAGGACCGCAAAGATGAATAATAGGACCAGCGCCGTGCCAAGATCCGGCTGTTTGAGAACCAGAAGCAGGGGAACGGTCACCCACAAGGCCGGGACGATCAACTCCCGAAGGCTCAAGCCCTTGAGACGGGACCGGGTCGAGAAATATCGGGCCAGGACCAAAATAACGACGAGCTTGGCCCACTCGGACGGCTGCAGATCAAAAAAACCCAGCGACAGCCACCGTTGGGCGCCCATCCCAGTCCTCCCGACCAGAAGCACCAGGATCAAAAGGACCACGCATCCGGTATAGAGGAAGGTGCTCCATCGCGCGATCTCGTGATAGTCGATGGCGGCGACGGCGAAAAAGACGATCAGGCCCAGGAAGATCCAGATCATCTGCTTTGTATAAACGGGGAGATGCGCTTTGGGTGAAACGGCGTAGGTGACGGTGTAGATCGACAGTACCCCAAGACTTAAGATCAGGAGTACGACGACAACAAACCAGCCGTCAAAGCGGTTGATGAATCTTCGATCCAGCATTTTTGAGATACTCCTCAATGATCCGTTTGGCGGGCGGCGCGGCCGTCTCCCCGCCGTGGCCCCCATGTTCAACCAGGACCGCCACGGCGATCTGCGGGTCCTCGACCGGCGCGTAGGCGATGAACCAGGCGTGGTCTTGAAGATGTTTGGGGAGGGACTTCGTCGCAACACCCGGTTGGATTCCCACCACCTGCGCCGTCCCGGTTTTCCCGCCGATCGAAACCATTTTTGATCGCGCCGCCCCGCCGGTGCCATGGGGTTCCGAGACCACGCCGCTTAACGCCCGTCGGATCGCGTTGTAGGTCTCATCCGCCAGCGCCACCTTCCCGATTTGAACCGGCGGAAACTCGAACAACCGTCCGGTGGCCCGGTCCCGAATCGCCTTGATCAGGTGCGGCTGATACCGGACGCCCGACATGGCCACGGTCGCGATGAGATGGGCCATCTGGACCGGCGTCACGGTGACGAATCCCTGTCCGATCGAGGCCGACAGCGTTTCTCCGGGGAACCAGGGCTCCCCTTTGGCGCGGATCTTCCACTGGGTCGTGGGGATGTTGCCTGATTTCTCGGAGGTCAGCTCGATGCCGGTGGGCCGGCCCAGTCCGTAGCGGAACGCAAAATCGGCCAGGCGGTCAATGCCCACCCGCCGTCCCACCTCGTAGAAAAAGACGTCGCACGACTGGACGATCGCGGAATGAAGGTCCATCCGTCCGTGTCCGCCCCTTTTCCAGTCCTTGTAAATCCGTCTGCCGAAATACATGCCTCCCGTGCAGTTGATCTGTTCTTCCAGCGTAACTTCCTTTGACTCCAGTGCCGCGGCGGAGACGACCAGCTTGAAGATTGATCCCGGCGGATACTGGCCCTGCGTGGCGCGGTTGGTCAGGGGATGGCCCGGATCGGAGGAGAGGGCCTCCCAATCGGCGGGCGACAGGGTTCGGGAGAGTTGATTCGGATCAAACGCGGGGTGGCTCGCCAGCGCCAGGATTTCACCGTTTTTTGGATTGATCGCCACGATCGTTCCGGCATCCTTTCCCAACGCCGCCTCCGCCGCCTTCTGGACATCGAGATCAATCGTCAAATAGAGGTCGTTGCCCGAGGCCGGTTCCTGAACGCGCAGGACCTTCATCTCATGTCCGAGGGCATCCACCTCGATGATTTTCTGCCCGGCCCCTCCGCGGATATGGGTGTCGTAGGTTTTTTCGATGCCGTTCTGACCCACCGATGTTCCGGGCAGGACATCGCCGTTCTCCGGCTCTTGAAGTTGCGCCGGAGAGATCTCTCCGACATAGCCCAGGAGATGAGCCGCAAGAGGGCCGTAGAGATAGTTCCGCTGGGGCTCCGGCTCAAGAAGCGTTCCGGCCAGGTCCAGACGATGCGACTCGATCAGCGCCACCTCTTTAAGGGACAGCCCCTCCTTGATCTTTACCGGCATGTACGGCGCATTATTTTTAAGTGAACGGATCTTGCGGTCCAGCTCGGCGCGGTCCATCTGGATGAGACGGGCCAGTTGATCCAGCAGTGCCTTTGGGTCCGGGATATCCTCCAAAACCAGGTAGAGGTTGAAGCTCGGCACATTATTGGCCAGTAAGGCGCCGTATCGGTCGAAGATCAAGCCGCGGGGCGGCTGGATGGACACGACCCGGATGCGGTTATTCTCGGACTGTTCTTTGTAGTAACGTCCCTGGGTGATCTGGAGGTACCCGGCACTCAGGAGCAGCGCGACAAAAATAGCGACAATCCCGATCATCAGATAACTCAGACGATTTTGAAGCTCGCGGGGATTGTCGGACGATGTATAAGGATCCATATCAGACGTTTAACTTAAAGGGGTCGAAGCGGCGCTTCATCCGGCCAGCTCTTTTTAATGTTCAGCCGGCTGACGCCTGCCCGGAACACGATTCCCCCTGCCACCATGTTGTACAACGCTTCGGGCAGAATCGTCCAACGAAAAACCTCGGTCAATTCGATTCCGCCCAGGGCCCATTGATGAAAGAAAAAAACCAGGATGCCGTTGAGAGCGGACAACAAGAAAATCATTCCCATGGTCAGGGTCGCCGTCATATCGAGAAAGAATCTCGCCGGCAGCCCGGACAACAGTCCCGCAACCGCCAGGGTGGCGATCTTCAGGCCGAAAGGCCCTCCCGAGAAGAGGTCCATCAAAGCTCCCACCCCCCACCCCGCCAGCAAGCCGTTCATTTTTCCTGCGTAAAACCCCGTGAAATAGACCAGAAGGAGCGCGAGGTCCGGTTTAACGGCATGCAGACTGATTCCGTTCAGCCAGGTGGTCTGCACCGGAACCAGCAACAGGACGATGATGACGTACGTCCACCGATTCATTTCTGCCCATCCAGCGAGGTGACCACCAGAACCTCTTCTATCTTTGAGAAGTCCACGTGGGGGGTCAGTTCGGCTTGTTTGAAAAGATCCAGGCCCTTTTTCGTTACGCGGCCGAGCGTGCCGATCGGGATCCCTTTCGGGAAACTGCCCGTCAACCCGGACGTCAAGGCGAGGTCGCCTTCCGCTGCGTCCGCCCGCAGGGAAAGATACTTGATGCGCGCCAGCCCGTTTTCAGTGCCTTCCACCAGCCCTTCATCCCGCGTGCGCTGTATCAGCGCCGCCACGGTGCTGTTTCGGTCGGTGATCAGGAGGACCTGGGATACGGCGGTCTCCGCCTTGATCACGCGCCCGACCACTCCGGCGGGGGTCATGACGCCCATATCGACCGCGACGCCATCCCGGCTCCCTTTATTGATCATCAACGTTCGGTACCAGTTGGAGGGATCGCGTCCGATCACGGTTGCGGCCAGCAGAGAGTAGGCCGCCGTTTTTTTGAGATCGAGGAGCTCCTGAAGCCGCTCATGGGCCTGTGCGGCCTCCTGAAGCCGGATCGTCTCGTTTTGCAATCGCGCCAGATCCTGCTTTAACCGTTCGTTTTCATGCCGCACGGAGACCAGGTTGATATAACCTTTCCATGTGTTCCCGAAGCCACCGCCGATCCAGGTTAAGCCCTTCTGCAGGCCGGAGATCACAAAGACCACGGGGCGGCCGAGAAAATGGATGGGCCGTTTCTGCAGCTCCGGGAAAAGGAGCATGGTGACCAGGAGGACGACCAGAAACAGAACGATGAACCGTCTATAATTCATACTGTGCGCAGCATGTCCTTGTGCTCGCTGGGTCGATGCCTATGGGTTTGCGTGTGAGGGTCTACTGGGACATGATGGTTACTTTTTTGAGCAAGTCGATCTCATCTAAGACCTTGCCTGTTCCCAGCACAACCGTCGTGAGCGGGTTCTCGACCGTGATCACCGGCAGGTTGGTTTCTTCCCGAAGACGGACGTCCATTCCCCGGAGAAGCGATCCGCCGCCGGTCAGCACGATTCCCCGGTCGATAATATCCCCCGCCAGTTCAGGCGGCGTATTCTCCAGGGCCACCTTGATGGCATTCACGATCGCGCTGATCGTCTCGGACAGCGCCTCGCGGATCTCGCTGTCGTCCATCACGAGTGTTTTTGGAATCCCCGAGATGAGGTCCCGGCCTTTGATCGTGATCGTCCGCCGCTCCTCCAGCGGAAACGCGGATCCGATTTCAAACTTGATCTGCTCCGCCATCGGTTCCCCGATCAGCAGGTTGTATTTTCGCTTGATGTAATTTATGATCGCCTCGTCCATCTTGTCCCCGGCCACTTTGACCGACTCGCTGTACACGATTCCGGCCAGGGAGATGACGGCCACATCGGTCGTCCCGCCGCCGATATCCACCACCATGTTTCCGGACGGCTCGGCGATCGGCAATCCGGCCCCGATCGCGGCCGCGACGGGCTGCTCGATCAGGTAGACCTCGCGGGCGCCGGCCAGCTGCGCCGAATCCCGGACGGCGCGCTTTTCGACCTGCGTAATCCGGGAGGGCACGCCGATCACGATCCGGGGGCGGACGAAGGTGCTTCGGTTGTGCGTTTTCATGATGAAATGGCTGAGCATCTTCTCCGCGATCTCGAAGTCGGCGATGACGCCGTCCCTCATCGGCCGAATCGTGACGATATTGCCGGGCGTCCTTCCAAGCATTCTCTTGGCCTCGGCCCCGACCGCCAGGACCTTGCCGGTTTTCTTCTCAATGGCGACCACGGACGGTTCGTTGATGACGATCCCCTTTCCCTTTAGGTAGACGAGGGTGTTCGCCGTGCCCAGATCAATCGCCAGATCGTTCGAAAACCGTCCAAGAAAGTCGTCAACTAAGCCCACGCCGGTCTCCTCTAATAAAAATTAAGATTTCCCGATTTTATGCGTCCATCGGTCGTTCCGGCCGGGTCTCCTGCGCGGAGGGTCGAAGATCGATCACGTGGGTTTTGGCGATCTCGTCCCCCACGCGATGCCCGTGCAGATTGCCGATCACGAGAAGCGCTTCGACCAGAACAATCCCGCCCGCCGCCAGCCAGCCGATATACGGAATGGTCAGGCAGAGGTAGGCCGCCGAAACGGGGACATTCCGAAGGATGGACTCCCGGAAAGAAATCACCGCCCCCGTGTCGGACCGAAGCGTCTGCAATCCGATCAACCGTTTCCCGGCGCTCTGGCCGGCAAACAGGCCGTCCGCGATCAGGAGATAGGTCATTCCGGCAAAAAAGCCGACCGGGGGGAACACCATGGCCAAGGCGGCAACGATCAGGAAATCGATGAATTTTGCAATGAAACGGTGGACCCCATCCGCTTTCGGGAATCCTTCCACCGGTTCCGGACGCTGCTCGCCAACCTCAACCACGGTCACCCGTCTCCTTGCTCGCTGGATTGATTCCCCAAGAATGCGCCATTATAACAGATCGCCGTTTTTTTTCAAGGAGACCCGTTGCATTTTTTAAAAAAAAACGCTATCATCAAACCCGTTCATCCGAAGGAGACATGAAATCCGATGTTGAAGCTTTTACGAGAAGGCGCCCTTGAAAATCCCTGGATCTACCGCGGCATCATATTCCTGATCGCGGCCACCTTCGTGATCAGCATGGGCTGGTGGGGTTTCTCGGAGGACGACCGGGATCCCTACGTGGCCCAGATCGATCAGGCCCGGATCACACGCGCCCAATACCTTCGGTACAAGGAAAACGCCTACCGCTACTATCGCGACCAGCTCAAGGAAAACTTCAAGGAGGAGATGGTCAACCAGTTCGTGATCAATACCCTGGTCGAGCGGCAATTATGGCTGAAGCTGGCCCGGGAGATGCGGCTCTCGATCGGGGTGGACGAACTTCGCGACGTCCTGACACGGGATTCCACCTTTCACAACGACCAGGGGCGGTTCGATCCGGACCGGTATCAGTTCTTTCTGTCGCGCAGTCGCACGACGGCCGAGGAGTTTGAGCAGTCCGTTCGGGAAGACGTGCTGATCGACAAGACCAAACGGACCCTCCAGGACGGCATCATTCTGACGGAGTCGGAAATCGTCGAGGCCAAGTCCGAGTCATCCAAGCAGATCACCGATCTGAAAACAACGCCCGAGAAACGTTTCGAGGAAGCGACCCAGGCGATTCAGGGGGCCCTGCGCCAAAAGCAGCAGCGGGTCATGATGTCTATGTTGAATCGAATCCGGGCCGCGACACGAATCGAGATCAAGGACCCGTACCTCTAATTCCTCCGCCCATCCCGACCATGAATTGTTTGTAGCCGTCGCTGACCGACGCCAGCCGGACGCCCATCCCGCTTTTTTTGGTGAGTCGAAGGAAGCTCGGCGGGACCTGTTTGGCCCAGACCACCTGTCCCGTTATCAAGAGAGTGCGCTGATCCGGGAGGGTCAGCTCGATCCGGAGTGTTGTCCCCGGCTGGAACACCGTGGTTGTTTTAATGAACAGTCCCGTGGGAGAAACGTCCACGGTAAAACCCAGCTTTTCCGGCTTCTCCTTGCCGAATCTCACCATCAGCCGCTTGCCGACTCGGTTCTTGTTCCGTTTTTCCATCCGGCGTCCTCCTGTGCTTTACTGATTCCCGGTGCGCATTATACACACCTGAAAGTCTTAAGACAACCCTAAGTCTTGTGGTCAACCCGGTGCTTTGACTTGGAGGATAAAATACGGTATGGTTGACGCCGGAAGAGGGGGATCGAAAAACCATGGCCGAGATGCAACTTCGCGGCAAAAGTATTGCCGCGGTGGCGCGGGACGTCGCGGAAGGATTTTTCACGATCAATCCGCTGGTGCTCAAGAAGTTCGATCCCGAAGGGTACAAGGCCCTCCATCAACAGCTCAAGAAAAGCCAGACCCTGGTTCGCGGTGAGAAGTTTCCGCAGCATGATATCCTGGCGCTTCGAGGCCGGAACGCCCGACTCCAGCGTCTTCACGGCGCCATCCGTATTCTCGAACACAGCGCGAAAGAACGAAAGATCATGTTGTAGGATTCTGGAGGGGAACCCTACTCTTTTGCGATGTAGGTCGTTAATCGCTCCTGCCTTGATAGCTGCTGCGCCATTTCCTGGGCCGCTTCCCGTTTCGTAAAATGCCCCACCCGGACACGATACCATGTCCCCTGCCCGGGGACGACGTGAGGAAGAATGAAAACGGGATACCCTTTGCTCTTAAGACGATCGGCCAGGACCTCGGCGGTCGGCCGGTCCTTGAGCGCGGCGATTTGAATCGTGTAACCGGCCGGTCGATTTTTTCGGGCGGCGCCGGTCTCACCTGGGGGCGCCGCCGGAGAAACGCGGCGGGAGGGCGGCCCTGAAGGGACCATCCATCCGGGGGACGGGGCGTTCCGTTGCTCCAAAGTGTCATAAAATGTAAACGTCTCGGGGGCGGTTGAAGACGGTTCGTCGGTCGTCTGGACGGGTAAAAGGGGCGAGGGGGTTGAGGTTTCCGGGGATGGTCCGACCGGAGGCTCGGGGAGCGCGCTCTGGACCGGTGAATGTTGATCCAGCGAAACGAGAACGACCACCAGCAGGATCGCCGTGACAATGCCGCCCGCGAGAAACAGCGCTAACCGGCCCCTCGAAGGGGGACGTCTCTGGCTTAATCTTCTTGCGACTCGTCTCATGAACTCCTGACCGGAATCTTATCGAATCAACATTGCATCCCCATAACTCAAGAAACGGTATCGGGCTTGAAGGGCCTCGGCGTACGCCTGTTTTATCGTTTGAAGCCCGGCAAAAGCCGAAACCAGCATCAACAGAGTGGATTTGGGAAGATGGAAGTTCGTCACAAGGGCGTCCACGTTTTTGAACGGATACCCGGGAGTGATAAACAGATCGGTCCATCCCGATCGGGCGCTCAGCCGTCCGGTCCCGGCCGATTCGAGGACCCGCGTCGCCGTCGTGCCCACGGCGACCACGCGGCCGTTCGTCCGACGGGCTTCTTCAATCGCTTTGACCGCGGCAGGGTTGATCTCGTACCACTCGGAGTCCATCCCGTGGTCACGGATATCTTCGCATCGAACCGGCCGGAACGTTCCCGGCCCGATATGCAACGTGACCGAAACCACCTTCACCCCCCGCGCCCGGATCTGGTCCAGAAGCGTCTCGGTGAAATGAAGGCCGGCCGTCGGCGCGGCCACCGATCCTTTGGCCGCGGCATAGACCGTCTGGTATTGCTCCCGGTCTTCAGGCAGTGGACTCCGCCGAATGTACGGCGGAAGCGGCGGGACGCCCCGCCGGTCGAGAAAGGACTCAACGGCCTCCTCCCCGATCCATTCCAGTACCTTCCGTCCGTCCCCGAGGTCCCGGCGGACCACGGCCGTTATTAAGTCCAAATCACCGAATGCAAGTCGTTGCCCCACGGCGACCGATCCGCGGATCAGCGCCTCCCACTGTTTTAGGGCGGGTGTCTCTCGAAGTAACAGAACCTCAACTCTTCCACCGGTTGGAATCTTGCAGCCCTGCAGCCGGGCCGGGATCACGCGGGTATCGTTGACGACGAGGACATCGGACGGGTCCAGGTAATGGATCAGGTCCGAAAACCGACGGTGTTCAAACCGTCCCTCTTTCCGATGAAGCACCATCAGCCGGGCCTGGTCCCGATCGGCCAGGGGGGCCTGGGCGATTAGAGACTCGTCCAGCGGATAGTCATAGCTGGAGAGTTTGTATTCGGTCGGTACGGTTTGTGTGATCATGGATTTGTCTCGTCCGCCGTGATGGACGAATACGGCTCCACGCGGACGCCCGGATAATAATATTTTATGATCTTATCGTAGCTGTATCCCATTTCGGCCATCTCCTTGGCGCCCCACTGACAGAGCCCAACGCCGTGGCCGTATCCGTTGCCCTGGATCTGGATTTCACGCCCGATCTTCTCGATCCGGAACCGGGCGCTGGGCAGATCGGTGTATCCCAGGATTCGTCGCAGGTCTTCCGCTTTGAGGATCAGCTCGCCCTGAGAATGGAGGAGGCGGAGCTGGCCGACCCGACCGGCCTTGGTCCAGCGGAACGGGGTGATCGACGCGACCGTTCCCACCGTGTAACCGGCCTTCGAAAAAGCGTCCTGAACCGCGTCCATCAAAAATGATTTTCTCCATTGATAGTAGGGCGAGTTCTGGTCAAAAGGACAGCTCACCCCTTTAAGATAGGGGAGTTCCATTCCCCAGACGTCCGATGCGCTTTCGGTCGGGCCGGCCGAGGTCGAGTGATAGGCGGACAGGACCAATTCCCCCTCAAAGGTCAGCACCAGCCCGCTCGTTTCGGCGACGGACTGGTCGGCGGCGGGATGTTCCTTCTTCCGGCCCCCATAAACCTGATCGGCCGTCGTCGCCAGGACATCGTATTCCTTGCCGATATGGGTCTGTCTCTGATGGAGGACATAGGTCCGCGCAATGATCGCCTGGACCTTGAGCGCTTCGGGATGCCATTGGGGCGAGATCTCTATCGGCACAACGCCTTTAAGGTATTCCTCCACGTCCAGCTCGTTGATCAGGCGGAGCTTGTCGCGGTAAAGCACGATGTGGAGGATTCCGCCGACCGAGAGGTCGTTGAGATGAATCGTTCCGCCGGCGGACGACGCGATCAATTCCTGAAGCTCCGTCGGCTTGCCCTGGAAGGTCAGCCCCTGAATGCCGGCGAGGATCTCGACGGGGTTATTAAGCTCATCGGCAAAGAGACGGCCGTCCGGGCTTGTGAAAACCAGATCCGGGCTTCCCGAGATCGTGACGGCCGGAAGGTCCGGGGCCAACGCGACGCGGATCGTCTCGACGGCAAGGACCGGGCGGCTGTTAAACAGTCCGGTCAGGAGGAGGATGATGAGCGCTGCGGCCTTGTTTCGGTTTTTTGGCATCACGGTGTTTGGCCGCTACGAAGCGGCCTGGGTCAGTTTCTCCGCGATCTGAATGGCATTCAAGGCCGCTCCCTTGCGCAGATTGTCCGCCACGATCCAGAGATTCAATCCCGATGGAACCGTGGCGTCTTCTCGGATCCGGCCCACGTAGACCTCATCCGTGCCGGCCACATCGATCGGCATGGGATAAACCTTTCGGCTCGGGTCGTCGTACACGAGAACCCCCGGTGCGGTTGATAGAATGGCGCGCGCCTCGTTGGCCGAAAGCTTCCGCGCAGTTTCGATATTGACCGCTTCGGAATGAGAGCGGAAGACCGGCACGCGGACGGTCGTGGCGGTCAGGCGAAGCGTCGGTTCGCCCAAAATCTTTCGGGTTTCGTTCACGATCTTGGACTCCTCTGAGCAGTCGCCCGCATCCGAGAACGATCCCACAACAGGCAGACAGTTGAAAGCGATCTGATGGGGGTAGACCGTGACGTTCACCTCATTGAATGAGAGGAGGGCCTTGGTCTGTTCCAACAATTCATCCATCGCGGCGGCGCCGGTGCCCGAGACCGATTGAAAGGTGGTGACCACGACCCGCTTGATCGTGGCGGCCTGATGGATCGGTTTGAGCGCCATGACCAGCGGGGTTGTCGTGCAGTTTGGAATCGAGATGATGCGCCGTGGAATCGAGTCCAGGGCGTTCGGGTTGACCTCCGGCACGACGAGCGGGACGTCCGCGTCCATCCGGAAGACGGCGCTGTCGTCGATGACGATGGCCCCTGCCTGCGCCAGCCGAGGCGCATATTCCCGGCTGACCTCTTCGCTGGCCGAGATGAAGGCGAAGTCGATCCCGTCGAAGGGGCCCTCCGGGGTGAGCTCTTCCACGGTCCAGTCCTGGTTTTGGCATGAGAGCCGCTCACCCGCGGAGCGCTTCGAGGCGAACAGCCGGAGCTCTCCGAGCGGAAATTTGCGCTCATCCAGGATCGCCAGGCTTTCTTTGCCCACCACGCCGGTGGCCCCGATAATGGCCACAACGTAACGGTCTTTTTTCTTTAGCATTGAATTCCTATGCTTTCATCAGTTGCTTTATGATTTATAGGGGCTCGCGTCGCCCCCTCCACACATCGGCTGCAAACCGCCGAGTGCAGGCCGGCGAAGCCGGATGGAGCCTCCCCCTCTCGCTCGCTTTGCTCGCTGGGCATCTATGCTTTCATCAGTTGCTTGACAACCAACTCGCCCATTTCCTTCGTGCCGACGAGTTTCGTCCCGGGCGATGCGATATCCCCGGTGCGATATCCCTGATCCAGGACGCCAAGCACGGCCATCTCGATCTCACCCGCCGCTTTTTCCTGATCAAAGGAATAGTTCAGCATCATCGCGGCCGACAGGATCGTCGCCAGCGGATTCGCCTTGTCCTGACCGGCGATGTCCGGCGCGCTGCCGTGAATCGGCTCGTACATCGCGGTGCGCCGTTGATGTTCCCGCAGGGGCCCTCCTAAACTCGCCGAGGGCAGCATCCCGATCGATCCGGTCAGCATCGCGGCCTCGT